>CBFHLF010000006.1:0-28293 GCA_965656555.1 uncultured Acidiluteibacter sp.
AACAGAAAACTTCTGGGCATTTTTCCTCTATACCTTGGCGTTTACAATTTATTTGAAAAAAAAACCTGAAAGTAAAATTAGAAATACAGTAGGTGAACCCCCTGTGATTTATGATTCTTCTCTGACCAAAAGAAGCGTTGATCAATTAACCTTATACCTCAACAATAGAGGGTTTTATGACGCCGAAATTTCCTTCAAAGAAGATTATTTACGAAATCAGAAAATAAAGGTAAACTACACGATAAATGAAAAACAGCCTTACGTAATCAATGAGGTAAACTACGCCATTACCGACAAAAACATTTACGATCGTATTATTGCAGATAGTAGTCAATCTTATCTAAAAAAAGGAATCAACTTCGATATTTCATCACTTCAAGATGAAAGAAATAGAATAACACGTCTGCTCAAAAATCAAGGCTACTTCTATTTTGTTAAAGAATACATTTATTATGAGGCAGATACTACTGGTCGACAAGTAGACCTGACGATTGGTATTAAAAACGTAGAGAAAGTAAACTATAATGATGAAGTCTATTTTGAACCTCATCAACGGTATCAAATTAATAATGTCTTTATTAGATTAAACTATGACAATCAACTCACCTATCAATTGGCTAGTGATACACTTGAATTAAACAACCTCTATTTTATTGATGAGGGTGAATTTAAGTATAAACCAAAAGCAATTGCTCGTGCCATCTTTCTAAAAAGAGGAGAGATCTTTCAAATTAAAAACCAAGAATTAACCTACCAAAACCTCTCCGCCCTACGGGCTTTCAACTTTATTAGTATCCAGTTTGAAAAAGATTATGCAAACCTTAATGCAATTAATTGTTTTATTCGGTTATCCCCTAGAAAATCTAAAAGCTTTACCGTAGAAGGGGAAGGCACTAATAGCGGAGGAAACTTGGGAGTTTCAGGAAATCTTGCTTTTCAAAACAACAATACGTTCAAAGGAGCCGAGACCTTTAGTATTCGTTTAAAAGGAGGGTTAGAGGCACAACAGGTAATCAATTCTGCTGAAAATAATAACATCAGCAGTAACCTACCCTTTAATACGTTAGAATTTGGTCCTGAAGCTAATTTGGATGTACCTCGTTTTTTACTGCCGTTATCAGCCGATCGATTTTCTACTAGAATCAATCCTAAAACTACGATAAATGCCTCCTTTAATTTTCAGCAGCGACCTGATTATACCAGAAGAATAGCTAAAATATACCTCGCTTACTCATGGAATGAAACTCCACAGAAAACACACATTATACAGCCAATTGACATTTCGGTAATTAACCTTGACCGAACACCTGAATTCGAGGCTGCACTGCAAAGACTTGATAATCCATTTATTCAAAATAGCTACAGAGATCACTTTATCGCCTCATCAAGATATAGTTTTATCTACAATGCCCAAGAGGCAAACAAGCAGAGAAGCTACTTTTATTTTAGAGGAAATGCAGAATTTTCAGGGAACCTGCTTAATGCTATTTCTTCACTAACGAATAGCAATAAGAATGAGGATGGCGCTTATGAGTTATTTAATATTCGATATGCCCAATATATAAAAACTGATGTGGACTTTAGGTGGTACCGAAATTACAAGTTTAGCTCCATGGTCTATCGCTTTTCAGGCGGGATTGGGCTACCATATGGTAATATTAATGTGATGCCTTTTGAGAAAAGCTTTTTTGCAGGTGGAGCAAATGGAATTCGAGCTTGGGGAGCTCGTCAATTGGGGCCCGGATCACTCCCAAATAGTGAAGAAAACCTTGTTGACCAGATTGGAAATATAGGCTTAGAAGGAAATATTGAGTATCGCTTTGACATCACAAAAATAATAGAGGGAGCTGCATTTATAGATATCGGGAATATATGGGAATTTAATCAAGGGGATGACCGCCCAAGTACTCAATTTCAAGTGGATAAAATCTGGGACGACTTAGCTATCGGCATGGGGGCGGGCATACGATTGGATTTCACCTTCTTTATTTTACGATTTGATGCCGCCACGCCACTTAAAGACCCTGGATCCCCAAAAGAAACGCAGTACGATGTGCGAATTGATGAAACTAATTTTAACATCGGGATTGGATATCCCTTCTAGAATCCTAAACCACCTGACTTCTTATGCTCTACAAGAACACCTACACAACCGACCTCTTTTATCATTAATTTTTTCTCGGTTTCTTCGCCAGGCACCTTTACTTCAATTATTAAACTTTTAGTATTGTCAGCGGTAAACTCAATCTCTTGTGCCATTTCATCATCCTTGTTATCATAAAGTAACTCCTTTACTAGCTTAAACTTTGGCTTTGATTTATTACTACTAGTCTCTGCTGCGGAAGCTCCCCATCCATCATCACTATAGCTATCCGATGCCCATCCATCGTCATCATCAGTACCCCATCCATCATCATCAGAAGATGAAGCTCCAGTTGTAGTAGCTGCTGCTTCTCCTTTTGGGGTCTCAGGTTGCTCCACTTGTCTTCTAACTTTTTCGTAAATGCGAAATTCTAATGGCTCAGCAAATAGTTCGCCTGCACACAGAACAATTCGATAATCTTGTCCATTGTATGCGACCATATTAAATTCTGACTGTTGCCCCTTTGAAAAAAGAGCACTTTTGGATTGCATGTCTTCTTTCATCTGAAGCTCACTATCTGATCCACAACTTCTGCGATGAAAATAATTACAAGATTGAGATTGTGCAAAATTGCTTACCACTAATAGGGCTACTAGTGTAATGAGCTGAATACTATATTTCTTAATCATTATGAGTTATTTTTTGTGGTCAACTTTATTCTTAGGTCGTTTATTGCTTTAGCAAGCTCATTGTATTGTTCTTCGGTCATCGCTATTCTTGTCCCTCCGCCAAGAAGCAATTTTTTACCTTGCTTTTTAACGTTGACATTACCAGATTTCACTTCTTGAAAGCCAGCTAAAATTGAACGTATTGGAAGTAAATCAGTCATCATCTCTTTGACCATTTCATCTTCCTCATATTTCTTTAAAAATGACCATAAATTACCGAAAACTAACTTTTGATCAGCAATACGTTGTTTTAATAAATTAGGAGCATCTACAAATGACATGGATGTAATAACAATATGCATACTTTCTAACCATCCACTTGCCGCTACTACTGCCATGATATTCCCTCGCTTATTCTCCTCAAGGAAAGCAACAGCATCTCTGTAAGAGCTATTAATGATTGGCATTAAAGAGTCGGGCTCATCTAGTTTATCTTGAATGGCATCCATTGTTTCTTTGTTCATTGCACCATCAATACCAAGATCATTAGCTAATTGGCGTATTGCTTTGTAATAAATAATCGCTTGTTGAACATCATCATAAGCAGAGACATGTGCCAAATTACTAGAATACAAGCCAAACGCAACCGCTTTTTCTTTTTCCATTTGCATCTGTGACAAATCTACCTTTGGGTTTTTACTTGCATCGTAGCCCACTTTATTTACCTCAATAAAGCTGAACATTTCATCAGGAGCAGGTATTGGATAGTAGTTCTCATCAGGTTGTATAGCGGACGTTGATGCTAAAGCAACAGAATCTTCGGTAGTTGTTAAGTTCTCAATCTTTTCCGGAGCCGGTTCTGCACACGCCATAATTAGACTGGTCAATGTCAAAAATGCGAAACCATTTATAATTTTCGTTGAAGTCATATATATTAGGTTAATTAAACTCCGAATTTATAAATAAGTGCTTAAATCCAAAACACTTTGATCATATTTTATTTTACAAGAACATTCCCAGAAGGCTTTCGAACAATCAGCAAACCAATAAAAGTAAGAGATCCATTAACGATTAGCAGGTCGTAGCCAAATTGATACCCGTTGAACCACTGCTCCGAATTAAGCTGCAATAAATAGCACACTAGCGGTGAAAAAATGCAAATGATTGGCACAAGTTGATCCCTAATTTTAAATTTTGTAAATAACCCAAAAGCATACAAACCTAACAATGGACCATAAGTATAGCTTGCCGCTTTAAACAAAGCATCTACAACACTGTCGTCGTTAATAATTTGAAACAATAGAATAACTAAGAAAAGTAAAACCGACATCCCCACGTGTGTGCGCTTTCTCAGCGACTCTTGCTGTTCAAGCGCTTTACTTTCTACGTTTAATATGTCAACACAAAAAGAAGTCGTTAAGGCCGTTAAAGCACTATCTGCGCTAGAGTATGCTGCTGCTATCAATCCTAAGATAAAACAAACAGCAACCGCATAGCCTAAATATCCTCCAGTGGCTAGCATCGGAAAGAGTTCGTCCGTGCGCTCTGGAATAACAATGCCTTGCTGATTGGCATATAAAAAGAGTAAAGCGCCCAAGCACAAGAACAAAAAAGTCACCACCACTAACACTATACTCATGGCATACATATTCCATTTTGCCTCTTTAATATTTTTACAACTTAAGTTTTTCTGCATCATGTCTTGGTCAAGACCTGTCATTACAATAGTTATGAAAACCCCGCTTAAAAACGACTTTACAAAATACTGTTTGTCATTCCAGTTTTCTAAGAAAAGTAACTTCGAGTAGTCGCTTTCATATACTTGAGAAACCAACTCAGAAAAAGTCCAGTTTAGCTGACTAGCAATCATTACGATAGTTATCCCCACAGCCGAAAGCATAAATAAGGTCTGCAGTGTGTCGGTCCATACAATGGTTTTTATTCCACCTTTAAAGGTATAAATCCAAATGAGTAAAATGGTTATAGCCACTGTTACCCAAAAAGGCACACCCCAGCCATCAAAAATGGCAATTTGAAAAACACTTGCAACTAAAAAAAGGCGGAAAGATGCACCAATAATTCTTGATAGCAAGAAGTAAAATGCACCTGTTTTGTAAGACCAAAAACCAAATCGCTGCTCCAAGTAAGTGTAAATCGAGGTTAAGTTTAACCGATAATACAAAGGCATCAGTAAATTAGCGACAATGAAGTAGCCAACAAGATACCCAAATACCATTTGCATGTAGGAAAACTGACTACTCTGCACCCACCCCGGTACAGAAACGAACGTAACTCCAGATAGTGAGGCACCAACCATACCAAAAGCCACAAGGTACCATTTGGAATTTTTATTCCCTTTAAAAAAAGAATCGTTGTTAGCTCCTTTGGCAGTATAATAACTAACAGCAACTAAGAGTAAGAAATAGCATAAAATAATGCCAATAATAGCACTTGGAGACATCTCTATTTTTTAAGCGAAATAAGCCTTTTTTTTAGTTAAAACCGAATCATCGCGATAATTTATTTCTCGGGGTCCTCCTGAGATATTCCAAGAAAGATGCTAATTTTGATGCTACTCAAAATAAAATTTAGCGGTGACTAATTATCCATCTCAATTACTTTCAAATGCTGTAGAACAGTTTAGCACATTACCTGGTATTGGAAAACGCACCGCTTTGCGACTAGTACTGCATTTACTCAAACAAGAAAAAGGGGATGTCAATCTCTTTGGTCAAAGCTTTATAGATCTGAGAAATAACATCACATATTGCCAGTCGTGTCATAACATCTCTGATGTACCACTTTGTTCCATCTGCGAAAACCCAAATAGAGACGGCAAGATTATATGTGTGGTTGAAGATGTTAGAGATGTGATGGCGATTGAAAATACACAGCTTTTCAAAGGCAAATACCACGTTTTGGGTGGAATCATTTCCCCGATGGATGGCATCGGACCAAATGATATAAACATTGAATCTTTGGTGAAAAACATCGCCAAAGGTGAAATCAAAGAAGTGGTAATGGCTCTTAGTGCTACCATGGAAGGCGACACTACCAACTTTTACATTTACAAGAAAGTAAAAGAATTTGATGTTAAGCTTTCTACCATAGCAAGAGGAGTTGCCATTGGTGACGAATTAGAATATGCAGATGAAATCACTTTAGGTAGGTCCATACAAAATAGAATTCCATTTGAACAAACATTCTCTGCTTAATCCTCAGCATGAAATTATCGATAATCATAGTCAATTATAATGTCCAATACTTCTTGGAGAACTGCCTGCGTACAGTTGAAATCGCGGCAAAAAAACTAGGCGACTGTGAAATTTTCGTGGTAGATAACAATTCTGTTGATGGTTCGATGAAAATGGTTCGCGACCAGTTTCCTTCTGTTATTCGTATTGAAAATACTCAAAACGTAGGATTCTCAAAAGCGAACAACCAAGCCATACAGCAATCGAAAGGTGAATTTGTGCTACTACTGAATCCTGATACGGTTGTAGAGGAAGATACTTTTCTTAACTGCTACAACTTTATGAAATCGCATCCTGAAGCTGGAGGTTTAGGTGTGAGTATGGTTGATGGTAGAGGCGTATTTCTACCTGAATCCAAAAGAGGGCTTCCGACTCCGGATGTTGCCTTCTATAAAATATTTGGACTTTCAGCCTTATTTCCAAAGTCAAGACGATTTGGGAAATACCACTTGGGCTACTTACCAAACGATGAAATCAATGAAATAGACGTTCTTTCAGGAGCATTTATGTGGCTTAGAAAAGAAACTCTAGACAAAGTAGGCTTATTGGACGAAACATTTTTCATGTACGGGGAAGATATCGACTTAAGCTACCGGATTACCCTTGGAGGATATAAAAACTACTACTTCCCTGACGCCAGAATCATTCACTACAAAGGAGAAAGTACTAAGAAGAGTAGCATTAACTATGTATTTGTTTTCTACAAAGCCATGGTCATTTTCGCTCGTAAACACTTCTCTCAAAAAAATGCGAAGCTATTTTCAGTTCTAATTAATTTAGCGATTTACTTGAGGGCTGCAATTGCAGTCTTATTCCGATTTGTCAAACAAATTGCCTTTCCATTGGCAGATGCCGTTGTGCTTCTTTTTGGCATGTTTTATCTTAAAACTTTTTATGAAACCAATGTAAAGTTTGTAGATGGAGGAGCTTATCCTGCAGAAATAATTAAATACGGCTTTTCATTTATCGTAGGGGCATTTATCTTGTCCAATTTTGTAGCAGGAGCCTACCAAAAGAGGCATAAAATAGGAAAGCTTTTAAAAGGAGTAATATTTGGTGGTATCTTCATCCTTGCCTCTTATTCATTACTTGATGAATCTCTTCGATTTTCCCGAGCACTGATTTTATTAAGTATACTTTTGGCTCTAATAGCATTGCCTACTATCCGCATAATTGCACATATGATTGGATTGTCAAAGCTGAAGGGAAAACAACAAAAAAGAATTGCTATAGTGGGCTCTGCCAAAGAGATTGATCGCATAAAGCTCTTTTTGAAAGAGACGTTTATCGACGCTGAGATTATCACAACTATTGACGCTGAAGTAGGCGGACAAAAAGACTTTACATCAACCTTTACCGGCAGAATTAGCCAACTGAAGGACATAGTGCAGATCTACGCCATCAATGAAATTATATTTTGCAGCGCAGATTTAAGCGCTTTTAGAATTATTTCAGAAATGTCTGCTCTATCCAATGCGCAAGTGGAATTTAAAATAGCACCGCCCGAAAGCCTTTATATTATTGGCAGTAATTCAATTCAAAACAGTGGAGAATTTTACATTCTAGAGGCAAATGCAGCTAGTAGTCCTGAAAACAAGCGAAAAAAACGTTTTTTAGATGTTATCATTTCGTTGATGCTAATCCCGTTATTACCGATAGTACTGGTCTTAAATAAATTTCGCATTCAAACAATTAAGAATGTAGGAATTGTTCTAATTGGAAAAGCCTCGTGGATTGGATATCGATGGGAAGATAAAATGGGAGTCCAATTACCTATACATGTAAAAGGAGTGCTAAAGCCATCTAGTTTTGAAGCGCCCGAACTGCTAGATGAAGAGAAAAAAGACAAGCTAAATTATCAGTATGCAAGAGATTACAGTATCTGGAAAGATCTACAAATGTTATTTAGCAGCTTTTTAAAATTGGGGAATACGCCTTCTTAGTAAATAATGAGTTTCGAGGTATACGCAACTGCTCCTGTTTCACTCAAAATATAAACGTTGTATGCTCCTGCTTTGAAAATACTCACATCTAATTCAAAGAAATTTGTTCGCTCCGCTGAACTTGCATAAATATACTTTCCTTGCAAGTCAGAAATAAGCAATTGGTAGCTCAGTCCTCTTTTTTGCTCAAACCAAAATGCCGTCATAGATTGGGAAGGATTTGGATATATACTTAACTCTCCTTTTATGACTTGACTATTATTATCCACTATTTTGGCAGTCGTAAAATCAACATTTTCTACTTTAAGTCGGTAATAATTTAAGCTAAAAGGGATGGGTTGTTCATCAATCCAATTATAAGATTCATCAACAGTAGAGTTGCCACAAATGGAAGGGTACACATAAATATCCTGAAAAGAAGTAGTGTCTGAGGAACGCTGAACCACCACCGATTCACATGTAGTTCCTGCTCCTACAGTCCATGTAACAATAGTTTTACCACCAGATAGAGTTGCATCAAACTGCACCACTCGATCAATCTGAGCAGCGAGAGAAAAGCTTACAAGAAAGAGGAAGACACTTAAAAATTGATTCATTTTAAAATGCAATAAAGTTAAGAATTGATGAGGGATTTTTCTGAGAATTCCAAAGAGTTAGAATTTAATGAGAATAGTCCCGAGTGGATATAATATTTTGGTTAATTTTGCATCGTTATTACATAAAATAAGAACATGGCAGAAGTAGAATTGATCATGCCTAAAATGGGCGAAAGTGTTGCAGAAGCAACAATTATCAAGTGGTTAAAAGCTGAAGGAGATAAAATTGAGGCAGAAGAATCGATAATTGAAATCGCTACAGACAAGGTTGATTCTGAAATACCATCTCCTGAAGATGGCGTAGTAAAAAAGTTATTGTTCAATGAAGATGACGTGGTCCAGGTCGGACAAGTGATCGCAATTATTGAAACAGAAGGCTCAGGTACAGCACCATCTTCCGTTAAAGAAGAAGCAGTCAAAGCTCCATTATCTGAAGCCAATGAAGTACCTAAAGCAGCAGTAAATGATGCATCAGGTTCAACCTTAGAAAAATTAGATCGAAATACTGTTGGCGGTAAGTTTTTGTCACCATTGGTAAGAAGTATAGCTGAAGCAGAAGGCATTTCTGCTAATGAAATAGAACAAATTACAGGTTCAGGAAAAGATGGTCGAGTAACCAAGGATGACATGATGGAATATCTCAAGAATAGAGGAACATCTGCACCTGCTCCAGCTGCTGCACCTACTTCGAAGAGTGCACCTTCAGTACCAAGTTCTGCATCTGCTCCCAAAGCAGCTCCGGCAGTTTCCATAGGAGGAGAAGACGAAATTATCGAGATGGATCGTATGCGTAAATTAATTTCTGAGCACATGGTTCGGTCTAAGCATACCTCTCCACACGTTACTTCATTTGTAGAAGCCGATGTAACCAACATGGTACTATGGAGGAATAAAGTAAAAAATAAGTTCCTAGAGCGAGAAGGAGAAAAGATTACGTTCACTCCTATCATTATAGAGGCGGTAGCAAAAGCTATTAAGGATTTACCAATGATTAATGTTGCCGTTGATGGTGATAAAATAATAAAAAGAGGTCACATCAATATTGGTATGGCTACAGCTCTCCCTTCGGGTAACTTAATTGTACCAGTAATTAAAGATGCTGACCAGAAAAACCTAATTGGTGTAACCAAAGCTGTTAATGACTTAGCGAATCGTGCTAGAAACAACAAATTACAATCGGACGAAGTTTCCGGTGGAACATTCACAGTGACCAACGTTGGTACATTTGGTAATGTAATGGGAACTCCTATTATCAATCAGCCACAAGCTGCAATCATGGCCATCGGAACAATTAAGAAGAAGCCTGCAGTTATCGAAACCCCGTTTGGAGATACCATTGGTATTAGACACATGATGTATTTATCATTATCCTATGACCACAGAGTTGTTGATGGATCTTTGGGAGGAAGTTTTGTAAGAAAAGTAGCTGATTATTTGGAAAGTTTTGATCTGAATCGAGATTTTTGATCGACGAATCAAGGTTGTTCATAGATTATTTGTATTTGGGACTTTTATTATCATACAATTAAGATATATTTGTAGGAAATAAAAACCAATCAAATCTTTCCATGAAAAGGACCTTTTCTTTCTTATGCCTTGGGCTATTAGTATTAAGCACATTCGCACAAAAGTCTTTCAGAGATAAATTTCAAGAAGCTAATTATTTAATGGAAGAAAACAACTTTAAGGTTGCTCTTCCAATTTGGCAAGAATTACTGAATGAAGACAGTTCTAATGCTAATATAAATTATCACGTTGGGTATTGTTTGATGAATTCACCAAACAACCAATTGAAGGCTTCCTCACTACCATACTTCTTAGTTGCGTCTGAGAGTACAGATGCAAACTATGATCCTTATGCAGTCAATGAAAAAAATTCTCCGGTTTATGCTTTTCATTATCTTGGAATAGCGCAACACTTGAATTACCAATTTGACAACGCTATTGAAAGTTTTGAAATATTCGATAGTAAAATCACAAATAAAAACTATTTATACGAGGCGAATAAGCGGAGAATTGAACAAGCAAAATACGCTAAGTACTCAGTTGCTCACCCCGTGAATATCGAGATAACCAATCTAGGTGATCAGCTCAACTCAGAGTACCCTGACTACAGCCCGGTTGTTAGAATTGACGAGTCAGCCATTTATTATACCTCAAGAAGGCTACTAGAAGACAGCTCAAACATCAACTTCAAAGAATTCGAAGACGGGATGTATTATGAGGATATCTATGTGTCGTATAATGACGATGACAAATGGACAAAACCTGAACGATTAAATATTAATACGACAGGTCATGAAGCAACAATTAATCTATCAATCGATGGTAGAACTTTATATATTTATAAAGATGATAATGGAGACGGAAATCTTTATTACTCAAATTTAGAATCAGATTCTGCGGGTTATGAAATTTGGTCTACACCAAAAAAGTTTGGACCAAACATCAACTCTAAAGCATACGAAACACATGTAGCCATAACACCAGATGGCAAGAGACTTTACTATGTTAGCGACCGAGAAGATGGATACGGAGGAAAAGATATTTACTTCTGTAACTTATTGCCTACCGGTACTTGGGCGGCACCACAAAATGCAGGACCAACGATCAACACAAGTGGAGACGAAGATGGAGTATTTATACATCCAGACGGTATTACCATGTACTTTAGCTCAAATGGACATTCAAGTATTGGTGGATATGATATCTTTAGAAGCGAATATGATGAAGATAGTTCGCATTGGGCTGAGCCTGAAAACTTAGGGTACCCAATTAACTCAGTGGATGACGATGTCTTTTTTGTAACTACTCCTGACGGTAAAAGAGGTTATTTCTCTTCTTTTAAAGAGAAAGGATATGGCGATAAAGACATTTACGTAATTGAGCTAAAAGATGCAAAAGAAACTGGCTTGACTCTATATACAGGTGAATTTACTTTTGTAGATCGAATGGTTCCACCAGAAGGTGCTCAAGTTATTATTACTGATAACACGAATGGTGAGTTAATAGGTATTTACACTCCTAGACAACGAGATGGAAAATTTAGTGCAATTTTAAAGCCAAACAGAAGCTATCACTTAGTTTATGAGGCAGATGAATATCAGCCATACGAGGAAGATATTTTTGTTTCAGATAATAATATATACCAAGAAATTTATAAGGCAATTCGTTTAAAACCTGTAAGAGTTGGAAAAGAAGGTGCTATAGTTTCAGGAGATAAGCAAAACATTAATGGTGTGCTTACGGTAAATGATAAAGTGGCTTCAGGAGTTTCTATCGACTTATTAGGTATGAATAAGAATTTACTGAATAGCTCAACAACTGATGATGCAGGAGTATTTAATTTTGCGAATCTAGATCCTGACAGTATGTATTTCATCAAAATCAATTCTGATGACCCAAATATACTCGCGCAAAATAGTATCATCATCATGAATGATAATGGAGAGGAGCTACTATTTAACAAAATAGGAGATGGCCTGTATCAGTTTACACCTCGATTAGCAAAAGAAAGACCTATGTACAAAGAGTCTATTAAAGGCTATGCTACTAAAGACGGTGTTCCATTAAAAGGAGTAAATGTAAAATTATACAACCAAGATGATGAATTAGTGGGTTACACTACTACCGATAATGCAGGATCATTTAATTTCACTAAATTAAATTCCAATGAAACTCACTTAATAATTTTTGACGTTGAAGATGATCAATTACCAACTGTTGATGAACTGTTATTAACCAACAGTAAAGGTGAAGTTTTAAAGTTTAAGCAAATCAGAAAAGATGCATTTGAATTTATACCTGATAACAAAAAAGAAGCTGTTTATGCCACTAACGCTCTTGGCTTATTAACTATTGACAATAAACCTGCAGAAGGCGTAAACGTTCGTTTGTTGAGAGATGACAAATCGTTAATTTCTGAAACTACTACTGATGAAGTGGGCTCGTTTAACTTTTACAACTTAACGACGGATAAGGTTTACTTCATTGAATTTGATAAATACAATGGGGAATATCCTAAATCCACTGAAATTATCTTGACCAACTCTAATGGAGAACCAATGGAATTCAAGAAAATTAAAGATGGCTTATATCAATTTACTCCGTCTATAAAATCAAATGTTGGTTTAGCTTATACTATTGGACCTGACGGTAAGCGTGTCTACGAAACCAAGTTCTATAATCTAGAAGCAAGAGATGGTATAGACTATCCTGAAAGTTATCCTACGGCCGAAGAGCTAGAAGGCGTTATCGTTTACTTCCAAAAATTCTTTACCTATAACGTTAAAGATATCAATGAGAACAACAAGCAGTTCTTATTCTTTGCGAATGATATAGCGGAATTAGTTCGACAACGTGGATATGCTGACATCATCATTACTTCTAGCGCATCTAAAGTACCGACGAAAACTTGGAAGAAGAACAGCATAATCTCTTCTAAGCGAGCTTACGATACTAAAGCATTACTAGAACGTGTAATGTTGAAGAGAGGGCTTCAGCCTGACCAATACAACTTTGTTGACATTAACACATTAATTACAGGACCGGAATATAAAGGAGATTATTTGACAAATAAAAAGGTGTACGAAAAGCACCAGTACGTAAGAGTATTCATAAAATAAATTCAACATATTGAATGGAAAAAAGGGAAGCAATTATTGTTTCCCTTTTTTTTTATAATAAGGTAATGGTAAGTTTGTGTAAAACATAATTTGATGAAATTAAAACTATCGAAACCAATCGTTTTTTTCGATTTAGAAACTACAGGAGTAAATGTTGCTTCAGACCGTATTGTAGAACTATCTATATTAAAATTGCACCCAGATGGCAAAAAGGAAATTAAAACAAGAAGAGTTAATCCGACAATTCCTATCCCTGAGGAATCTGCATTAGTTCATGGAATCCGAGATGAAGATGTCGCAGAGGAGCCTACATTCAAAGCAATTGCAAAAAGTTTAGCCGCATTTATTGGCAATTCAGATCTTGCCGGTTTTAATAGCAATAAATTTGATGTTCCATTATTAGTAGAAGAGTTTTTACGTGCTGATGTAGACTTTGACCTTACCAATAGAAAATTGGTAGATGTTCAAAATATTTTCCATATGATGGAACAACGAACACTAGTGGCTGCTTACCGTTTCTACTGCGATAAGGAACTTATAGGAGCTCATGGTGCAGAAGCTGACAACTTGGCTACATATGAGGTATTAGAAGCTCAAATAGAAAAGTATCCTGAATTGGAAAACGATGTCAACTTTTTATCTGACTTCTCAAAAAGAGGAAATAATGCGGATCTAATGGGCCGTATTGTTTTTGATGAGAATAACACAGAAGTATTCAACTTTGGGAAACACAAGGGCAGATCAGTAGAAGAAGTGTTAAAAAATGAGCCGAGTTATTACGATTGGATGATGAGAGGTGATTTTCCTTTGTATACGAAAAAAGTACTGACTGCTATAAAAATGCGAAACTTCGGAAAATAATAGCTATGAAAATAATTTGTATCGGACGAAATTATGCTAAGCATGCTAAGGAGCTAAATAATCCACTACCGCAGGAACCAGTTTTCTTCCTTAAACCAGACACTGCCCTACTTCCTAAAAAACAACCATTTTTTATTCCAAACTTTAGTAACGATATTCATTATGAAGCTGAAGTTGTGGTAAAAATAAACCGAGTTGGAAAAAATATCCAAGAAAAGTTTGCCTCCAAATATTATGAAGAGATTGGGTTAGGTATCGATTTTACAGCCAGAGATTTGCAACAAGCTTGCAAAAAAGAAGGGCTACCATGGGAAAAAGCAAAAGCATTTGATAGCTCTGCCCCTGTCGGACAAAAATTTATACCTATAGCTCAAATCGCTGACTTAAATAGTCTAAACTTTTCGTTGATGATTAATGGAGAAGAGCGTCAAGTGGGTAACACCGGCGACATGATTTTTTCAATTGATGCAATAATTGCTTACATCTCTCAATTCATTACCCTAAAAATTGGAGATTTGATATTTACAGGAACACCTGAAGGTGTAGGACCAATAAAAATTAATGATCATTTAGAAGGGTTTATTGAACAAGAAAAAGTACTTGACTTAAAGATAAAGTAATCTACAGCAAAAAAAAGCGATCGAATGATCGCTTTTTTTATATACTCACCGTACCTGTTTTTCAGAAAAGTTAATGTCATACTGTTTCAATTCTTCTAATACAGGCTCATATATTTCCTTGGTGATGGGGATATGAACACCGGGTGTGTTAATGGTATTTTTTAACAGCATTTTAGCTGCAATAGCTACAGGGTAACCAACTGTTTTTGCCATTGCAGTTCTGAGACGATCTTCTCCCTTTACGACCATAGAAGAATGAAGCTCCCGCTCTTCTCCATCAATGGTGTAGATAAATTTATGCCACATCACAATCATGTCTTTATCTTCATCACTAAGCGACCATTTCCTTTCCAAGATGTACTGCAAAATCTGCGCTGGTGTAGCGTTCTTTAGCGGTATTTTTATAGGCTCGAAAATATCTAACCACTTTAATTTTTCAAACAGTGTAACATCATCTTGATGCAGGTTTAAGTAATGCTGTAATTTCAGCTCTATAGAGTCAGTTGGATTATACGCCAAGAAAAGATTGATGAAATCTCTGAACGTTAACTCATCAGAATTAGCAATGGTATACGAATCATCAGTAGCGCCCAATTGAACAAATACATTCCAAGCGCGTGAAAAACCCGGTCTTCGAAGAGTACCTCTGTACATCGTTTTCACATCTTCTAAGTTATATACAGAGCGATACATCAACGAGTCTCGATTCGCATAACCTTCAAATTTTCCATATCCATCTACCTCAATAATCTCGGTTCTTCTAAATAATTTATGATAAGGAATATACTTATATGTACCACTTTGAATAAATTTTACTGCGTCTCCTTGACCTGCTAAAACAACATTCCTAGGATTCCATGTAAATTTATAATTCCACGGATTATCGTCGCTTTCAGGAGCAACTAACCCACCGGTAAACGTTTCAAACTCTAATATTTCTCCATTTCTACCTCTAATCTCATCCATCACCTTCATAGCTGATAAATGGTCAATTCCTGGATCTACTCCAATCTCATTAATGATAGTCACTCCATTTTTTACGGCCTCATTCTCTAAAGCTCGCATTTCAGCAGATACATAAGATGCAGTCACCATATTCTTTTTGTACTGTATACAATCTTTAGCAACAGAAATATGCATGTGGGCGGGAAGCATAGAAATCACAATATCGGCTTTCTGGATCTCTCCTCTTCTCTGATCATTGTCTTCCACATCAAACTTAATAGCCTTAGCTCGCTTATTATCTCCAATCTTAGAGGTTGCAAATGCTAAATTTTGATCAGCAACTGTTAACGACCAATCTTCTTTTTCTAAATTTTCAAGTAAGTATTCAATAAGTGAAATAGTAGATCTACCGGCACCTATTAACAATATGTTTTTCATATGAATTGTTCAGTTTTTATAATAAGGCTAAATTAATGGTTTACCTTTGTCAATATCAAGTTTAGAAGGCTTTAAAAGAGGAATAAAATGAAAAGACAAGCAACAATATACGGTAGTCTCTTAGGTGGTATTGCTGTAATACTTGGAGCACTAGGCGCTCACGCTCTAGAAGATTTAATCTCTGTATCTCAATTGGACAGTTTTAATACCGGTGTAAGGTATCAAATGTACCATGCAATTCTGTTAGTTTCTCTAGGAATGAGTAGCTTAGTAGAAACAAAAGCGTTAAAAGCAATCATTAACTTACTAATTATAGGCACTTTAATCTTTTCATTTTCTATATACTTATTAAGCACAAAAAGCATTTCAGGTTTAAATTTGGGATTTATCCTCGGACCTATCACTCCTATTGGAGGTTTATTCCTCATCACAGCATGGGGCTTACTAGTGAGACTTTTTATTGTAAACAGGGCAACAGTCAATTAAACCAATATCACCCTAACGGATAAGCTATGTGCGGAATATGTGGAATAATTGCATTTGATGAAGTGGGTAAACTACACTTAAAAAAAGTTAGCGATGCCACTGCGCTATTAAAAGAAAGAGGACCTGACGCTGATGGTATAATGCGAGAGGAGAACATAGCTATGGGTCATAGAAGGTTATCAATAATTGACACTTCAGTCAATGCCAATCAACCTTTTAATGACGATACAGGAAGATACACCATTGTATTTAACGGAGAAATTTTTAATTATCAGCACCTCAAAAGAAAGTTAGCCAACAAAGGCTATACGTTTAATACAAATAGTGATACCGAAGTTTTACTATATATGTTTATCCATTACGGCAAGCGATGCTGTGAGTTTTTAAATGGCTTTTTTGCATTTTCAATCTATGATAGACTAGCTAAAACTACCTTTTTAGCACGTGATCGATTCGGTATTAAGCCCCTACTCTATTATCGAGATGACCACCAATTTGCATGGAGTTCATCACTCACGAGTTTATTAGCATTTGATATTCCAAAAGAGCTAGATAATAGTTCTCTTTACATGTACCTTCAATTAAATTACCTTCCTCAACCGCATAGCTTCATTAAGTCAGTTAGAAGTTTAGAAACAGGTCATTATGCCACAATAGATGCAAAGGGTAAAATGAGCATCAGCAGTTACTATGCTATCAATTCAATCAATCTAAAGACGAAATCAACCATTGATTATCAATCGGCACAAACCAAGTTGATAGATTTATTAGGCGAGTCGGTGGAGCAACGCATGATTGCAGATGTTCCTGTTGGAACTTTTTTAAGTGGCGGTATCGATTCTTCCATTATAACTGCTTTAGCAGCAAAAAACTCCAATAACCAAATCAATACTTTTTCCATAGGGTTTAAGGATGAGCCACATTTCGATGAAACAGCTTATGCAATTGCTGTGGCCAATAAATATCAGACCAATCACCACACCTTTAAGCTCTCAAATGATGACTTATTAGAAAGTTTCTATGACTACATAGAGCAAGCTGATGAGCCTTTTGCTGACTCTTCTGCATTGGCTGTAAATATTTTGAGCAAAGAGACTAGGAAACATGTTACAGTGGCACTATCAGGTGATGGTGCAGATGAAGTATTTTCTGGCTATCGAAAGCATCGAGCTGAATATATTGCTAGAAAAGGAGGACTAAGCCATCGCTTAATTGGAGAATTGAGTCCTATTTTAGACTATTTTCCTCAATCTAGAAATAACAAATTAGGCAACTTCTTTCGAAAAGCAAAACGTTTCAGTGATGGTATAAAACATACTGATAAAGAGCGGTATTGGAATTGGGCCTCTATATTGAATGAAGCAGAAGCTAAGAACCTTCTATTAAAAGAGACTCCTGCAAATGCTTATTCTACCCGCAAAGACAACTTGCTTTCTTCGTTAAAAACAAATGACTTTAATGAAGTCCTTTTAAGTGATTTAAAGA
The DNA here is from genome assembly GCA_965656555.1 of uncultured Acidiluteibacter sp. Taxonomy (GTDB): domain Bacteria; phylum Bacteroidota; class Bacteroidia; order Flavobacteriales_E; family Vicingaceae; genus Acidiluteibacter. The sequence goes on from CBFHLF010000006.1 coordinate 18,005, forward strand.
TGGTATTAAAAGGAGACATGCTTAAAAAAGTAGATAGCATGAGCATGCACAATAGTCTTGAAGTAAGGGTTCCATTTTTAGATCATCGAGTTGTAGAGTTCGCTTTTTCATTACCGACCGAATACAAAATTAACGATCAGATGATGAAACGGATCCTGCAAGATGCAGGTAGACATCTTCTACCTAAAGAGGTATATGACCGTTCAAAAAAAGGGTTTGAAGTTCCTCTTGTAAAGTGGTTTAAAAAAGACCTACACGATTTAATATACAATGATTTACTATCAGAGGAGTTTATAAAATCTCAAAATATATTCAACTATAGTGTTGTACGAAATTTAAAACTTTCACTCAAATCTTCCAATCCTGGCGATAGCCCTGCAACTATATTTGCACTGCTTATCTTTAACAAATGGTGGAAAAAACATTTATCATGACATTTCGACGATTAATAGAATATAATCGACCAAAGTGCTTTATATTTGCTTTAAATTAGAATAAATGGCTAAAGTACTTCGTATTATAAACCGATTTAACCTTGGAGGTCCTACCTTCAATGCAGCCTATTTAACAAAATACCTAAATAACGATTTTGAAACACTCTTGGTGGGTGGTCAATGGGATGAATCAGAAGAAAGTTCTCAACATATTTTAAGAGATCTTAATATAGAGCCTGTCATTATCAAAGAAATGAAACGGGATGTGAGCATGAGTTCAGATCGTGAAGCCTACAAAAAAATAAAACAACTGATTGCAGATTACAAACCTGATGTTGTGCATACCCATGCTTCAAAAGCAGGGGCATTAGGAAGATTAGCTGCTGTCAACTACGGCAAAGCAAAAATTGTCCATACTTTTCACGGTCACGTTTTCCATTCCTATTTTGGTAAACTAAAAACCAATTTGTATAAAAACATTGAACGTGCTTTAGCAGTTCGAACAGATAAAATCATTGCTATTAGCGACCGTCAAAAGTTAGAACTTACTAAACGATATCAAATTTGTAGCAGCGACAAAGTAGATGTTATTCCTCTGGGATTTGACTTAGACAAATTTCAAGTCAATATGGATGAAAAAAGAATTTCATTTCGAAAAAAGTATTGTCTTGAAGATGATGAAATAGCAATTGGGATTATTGGTAGACTTGTTCCTATTAAAAACCATCAGCTATTTATAGATGCGATATGTGAAGTTAGAAAACGTACAAATAAAAGAGTTAGAGGTTTTATTATTGGTGACGGTGAAGAAAGAGAAAACCTAAAATCTTATGCAAATTTAATAGGGCTACCTCATGTAAATGGAGAGTTTACAGGGAATAATCCTGCTCCACTTCATTTTACGTCTTGGATTAAGAATATTGACTGGGCTAACTCAGGCTTAGATATAATTGCTCTTACTAGCTTTAACGAAGGTACCCCTGTTAGTTTAATAGAAGCACAAGCATCAAATAAACCAATCATAAGTACGAAAGTTGGCGGTATTAAAAACACAGTGCTTCAAAATGAAACAGCTCTTCTTGTAAAAATGAATGACAAAGAAGAATATGTAAACAAACTAATTGAACTTATTGAGAATAAAGAATTAAGAGATCGGCTAGGAGCCAATGGTTGGACTCATGTAAAGTCCAAATTCCATTACGAAAGACTCGCAGCTGATATGTCAAACCTCTACAACGATCTTTTGAAGTAAGAGAATACAATTAGTTCCATCACTAGTTGATATATTTTAATAGCTTTGTAGCTATCGTCAAAAAGCGAATTTCATGAAAAGACAACTGTACCTCATCGGGTTATTTGCATTATTGGGTTTTTATTCTTGTAAACCTTTAAACCCAAGTATTATGCTCAAAACCCCGAAAAACTTTGAGTTTGATACACCTCCCGAAACATCTGATGCTGAGTATAAAATCGCTCCCAATGACATTTTAAGTTTTAGGTTATACACCAATGATGGATTTCGATTAATCGATTTTACGACCTCGACGGGAAATACTAATAATCAAGCCATGATGCAGAACAATGCCATGTTCTCCTATTTAGTTGAGTATGATGGCTACTGTAATCTGCCGATTTTAGGTAGAACAAATGTGGCCAACATGACCATAAGAGAAGCTGAATTGTTACTAGAAGAAAAATATGCAGAGCTGTATATCGATCCGTTTGTTATGCTTGATGTTACAAACCGAAGGGTAACTATTTTTCCAGGTAGTGAAGGTACAGGAAAAGTTATTCCTTTGAATAATAACAATACCACTCTGATTGAGGCTATTGCTCAGGCAGGTGGCTTAGCAACAAGAGGAAAGGCTTATAAAATAAAACTTATTAGAGGATCACTTAAAGACCCTAAAGTATATTTAATTGACTTATCAACTATCGAAGGAGCGCAGCAAGCTGATATAATACTTCAAGCAAACGATATTATTTACGTAGAGCCTATTGGCGTGACCACACGTCAGATTATAGCTGAAGCTTCTCCAATCGTTAGTGTAATCTCTTCTTTAATTACATTATACATAGTAATTACCTCTTTAAATTAAGTCTATTGAATTGCTATTATGGATGAACACTCTAATTTAGCCTCGAAATCAGGACAAACTACAGGTAATGAATTTGATTTAAGCCTATTTATATATACGCTTAGAAAAAACCTACTATGGATATTGCTCATTGGAGGTTTAGCTGCTGTTGGTGCTATCCTCACCTTAAGGTACTCGGTTCCTATCTACAGGGTATCTGCAGTCATGCAAATAGAAAAAAATGACCGAGCAAATCAATTATTACAAGTTGATGAACTTTATGAAACCAATGACATTTCAGGCGAAATAGAATTACTTCGATCTAAATACCTTATTACTAAAGCAATTGAGAGTTTACCTCTAGAGGTTGGGTATTTCTCACAAGGTAAATTTTTAGAAAAAGATTTATACATTAACTCTCCGTTTTTAGTTGATCTTACCATAATAGACTCCTCTATTATAGGTAGCAAAATTTATATTGATTTTCCAAACAAGAATGAGGCTATAATAAGTTATTTAAACCATAAGGGTCAGAATAAAAAAGCTAAAGTACCGGTAAATCAAACTGCGATTCTAGATGAATTTAAATTAAAAATTGAGCTCAAAAACTTTGATATTTTTGAAAGCAATCAAAACCAAGTAAAGCAAAATGAATTCTTTTTTGTTCCTCAAAACAAAAATACCCTCGCAAGCAGATTTACTAAAAATCTATCAATAACGGTATTAAACCCGTCAGCTAAAACAATTCAGATTTCTTTTATCGATGAGAATCCTCATAAGTCAAGAGACCTAGTTGATGCAATTATACAAGAATTCAAGGTTTATGACATTAATAGGAGAAAAAAGAGTTCATCTAAAATATTGGAATTTATTGATGAACAACTAAACAACGTATACGAGCGTCAACGACTTTCAGAGACATCTATACAGCAGTTTAAGAGAGACAATAAGGTATTTGGAGGCGAAGAATACTCTTCCATTTACATGGAGAAGTTAAATCAGTTGGACAATGCTTTAATAGAAGCTACCATACAAGCCTCAATATTAAATGAAGTAAAGTCAAAACTTAATGCTGAGCCCAAAATCATAGATGTCTATCAGATTATTCCTGTTTTGATGGGCTCAGATTATCATAGCTCTCTAGAAAGTTTAATTGAGGAGTTAAATCAACTGCTCATCGAAAAACAAAATATTCTTTACTCTTCACGTACAAAAAGTGACCAGATAAAATCCGTTGATTATCAAATAGAGGTTCAAAAGGAATTGTTATTAACGAGTATTGGGGCAATTACAACTAAGGTAAACTCTAGAATAGTTGAATTAGAAAAGAATATCGAAAAAGCACAAGCGGAATTTTATGGGATACCTGAAAAGGAAATAGAATTGAGCCGACTGCAGCGTTCTTTTGAAATAGATGAAAAATTTTATACCATGTTATTGGAGAAGCGCACAGAATACTCTATTTCTGATGCAGGTTTTGTTTCTCAATCTATCGTTTTGGAAGAAGCAAATATTCCTTTCCAACCCGAATCTCCAAATAAAAAATTAATTGTTTTTGGATTTTGTATTGGTGGTTTTATTATCAGCTTAGCTTTAGTATTCATTAGATACCTACTTCATAACCAAATTACTACAATTGAAGACATCAAGAAAGTTTCTCAGACAACTTTTAGCATACTAGGAATTGTTCCTAAGTATAAAAAGGATATTCCTGTTTCACAATTAGTTGTGGATGAAAATCCAAAATCTTTAATTGCAGAAGCTTTTAGAACCATTCGAACAAATTTAGATTTTATTTCTGCGAGCAGTAAAGGTTCAAAACTAATGGCAGTTACATCTACCATTTCTAGGGAAGGAAAAACTTTCGTCGCTATAAACATAGGCGGTATAATTGCCTACTCAGGTAAAAAGGTAATACTTCTGGATCTAGATATGCGTAAACCAAAAGTTCACCTTGGGTTTGGTGCTGAAAACAACAAAGGAATGAGTACCTTACTTATAGAGAAGGACAGTTTGGAGGATTGTATTCAACATAGTCAATTGAAAAATCTGGACTTTATTACTGCGGGCCCTATACCTCCCAACCCATCAGAGTTAATAATCAGTGGAAAGCTAGATGAACTTATAGAAGAGTTAAAGAAATCGTACGATTTAGTAATTATCGACAACCCGCCTGTAGGGTTAGTAACGGATGGCATAAGTATCATACAAAAAGCAGATTATCCGCTCTACATTGTTCGTTCAGAGTACTCAAAGCGCAATTTCGTTCAAAATATAGACAAATTAATCCTTGATAATAAAATCACAAAATTGTCAGTAATACTTAATGGTTTTAATACTAAATCTGCAGGTTACGGCTACGGCGGAAAGTATGGATATGGATACGGTTATGGCTACGGATATGGATATGGCTACTACGAAGAGAATGATGATAATAAAAGTAAGATAAAACGATTCCTAAAAAAGAAATAAGCATGAACATCCTACCGACCCCTATTAAAGACCTTATCATTATTGAACCAAGAGTATTCGAAGATGACCGTGGTTACTTTTTTGAGTCCTATAATGCTAAAACACTACAGAAATTAGAATTTGATCATAGTTTTATACAAGATAACGTTTCAAAATCTACAAAAGGAGTGCTTAGAGGATTACACTTCCAAAAGACACCCTATGCACAGGGTAAGCTCGTCCAAGTGCTGAATGGTGCTGTTTTAGATGTTGCAGTAGATTTAAGAAGAGGGTCCGAAACTTACGGTCATCACTTTTCAATAGAACTAAATGACCAAAATAAACGACTATTTTATATCCCTGAAGGGTTTGCTCACGGTTTTTTAACATTAGCTGATGATACTATCTTTTCCTATAAGTGCACTAATATATACAACAAAGAGTCAGAAGGTGGGCTAATGTGGAATGACCCATCTTTAAATATCAATTGGGGAATTGATAATCCGATTCTCTCTGAAAAAGATCTAGAATATATCGACTTCAATAATTTCAAAACACCATTCTAATGGGCAATATTGATCCAGGAAAGTATTTAATTTTTGTATTTGCTGCTTTTTGCTTCTCTTTTATCATCAATAAATTATTCTTGAGCTTTTCAAATAATTTAGGCGGACGAGCAAAGAATGAGAATTTGATCAGATGGAGTAGCGTTACTAAGCCTGCTTTTGGAGGTATTTCGTTTTTCATTGTGTTTCTACTCTCCTACTCTTCTTATCCATTATTCTTTTCCGACTTCAACTCTATTGGAGATACTGCGGTTTTGGGATTACTTTCTGCGGGCACATTAGCTTTCTTAATGGGATTAGCAGATGATGCGTACGATACCAACCCTTCTCTAAAGTTTATTGTTCAATTCGCAAGTGCGATTTTACTGATCATGACAGGTAGCTATATTCAGCTGTTCGAATCAACCTATCTCAACTATGGAATTACCATTCTTTGGGTAGTTGGAATGATGAACTCCATTAACATGCTTGACAACATGGATGGAATAAGCACAGTAGCATCTATCTCTGCATTTTTCAGCATGTTGATTTTGACCAATGAAACATCTTTATCTAATCCAATGTTTGTAATGATGATATCCGGGATGATCGCGGCTCTTTTTGGTTTTCTATATTTTAATTGGAACCCATCTAAGATGTATATGGGCGATACGGGTAGCCAATTTTTAGGAATTCTTCTTGCTGGTCTAACAATCCACTTTCTTTGGAACCCTATTGATCCGATGACTGAAGTAGCTGTCTCCAAACAATTTCTATACGTTATATTGGCCTTCTTAGTTCCATTAAGCGATACCACCACTGTGGTTATTAACCGGATCAGTAAAGGAAAATCTCCCTTTATCGGAGGAAAGGACCATACGACACATCATTTATCTTACTTAGGCCTTTCTGACCGCATTGTTGCTATTACTGTGGGTTTAATCTCGCTAATTAGCCTATTCATCATTTTCTACATGACGACAGTTGAAGAATGGTCAAATCTGTTAACAACAATAATCTTTTCATATGCATTTATTGTATTCTTATCGTTATTTTTAATCACAAAAAGAACGTCTAAAAAGAGTGCATAAACAATGTTTAAACAGATAAATAAATCAGGAAGTTATCTATTAACTTTCTTTGCAGGTATTGGGTTAGTTAGTCTATTCAGTTATGCTTTTGATAAAGATATTGACGAAAAAGAGTATCAAACTAAAATCAATAGTGAATATAATATATATTCATTATCCATTCCTGAAAAAGTAACTTTTGCTGATGAAGAGTTACCACTAAGTGACTTTGAAGTTAGAGAAAGACTAGATAAAGAGCTTCACGTTAATACCTATTGGCATTCCCAAACTATTTTATTTTTTAAGCGAGCTAACAGGTGGTTCCCAGTAATAGAGCCTATTCTCGAAAAAAACAATATTCCTGACGACTTTAAATACCTAGCACTCATTGAAAGTGGTTTTGAAAATGTAGTATCTCCGGCAGGAGCTACTGGGTTTTGGCAATTTATGAAACCTACTGCAATTGAATATGGACTAGAAGTCAACGATGAAGTAGATGAACGGTATAATGTAACAAAAGCTACTGAAGCAGCTTGCAACTATTTGCATAAAGCATATGAAAAATTTGGAAGCTGGAGTCTAGTTGCTGCTTCTTATAATGCAGGGATGGGTAGAATTTCATCTCAAATGGAACGTCAGTTAGCCAATAATTACTGGGATCTCTTATTAAACAATGAAACTGAACGTTACGTATTTAGAATCGCTGCGATTAAAGTAATTTTTGAACATCCTGAAAACTTCGGATTTAACATTCGTAAAAAAGACCTTTATAAGAAATTTGAAGTAGTAAACGATACAATAGATGGATCAGTTGAAAATTTTGCAATCTACGCTAAGGAGAACAATATCAATTACAAGGTTCTAAAGTTCTTCAATCCATGGCTAAGAGAAAGCTACCTAAGAAACAAATTGAGCAAGACATATGTTATTCAACTGCCAAAAGAGGGCGAACTTAAAACGTCCTACTAATTGAATAATCAACTATAGAATTCCTGACTAATATGTCTGAATTATCATCCAACGATACAGTAGAACCTTTAATAGTTTCAGGTGCTCGTGTGCACAACCTGAAGAATGTAGACATCTCCATTCCGAGAGAAAAACTAGTAGTAATAACGGGTCTAAGCGGAAGTGGAAAGTCCTCTTTGGCTTTTGACACCATATACGCAGAAGGTCAAAGAAGATACATCGAAAGTTTTGCTGCCTATGCAAGGCAATTTCTAGGGAATCTAGAGCGACCTGATGTAGAGCAAATATCAGGTCTAAGCCCTGTTATTGCCATAGAACAAAAAACGGTAAGCAAAAACCCACGATCCACTGTTGGTACTATTACTGAAGTTTACGACTTCTTACGACTACTCTACTCAAAGGTCGCTGATGCATACTCTTATAATACTGGAGAGCTGATGGTAAAGTATACGCAATCAGAAATTGCGGAACTTATCACCCAAGATTATAAAGGCAAGGCCATTTCTATTTTAGCTCCTGTAGTGAAAGGTAGAAAAGGACACTACAGAGAATTGTTCCGGCAAATTTTAAAAATGGGATTCCTACGTGTCCGTGTTGATGGAGAGGTAAAAGAAATAACTCCAACCATGCAAGTGGACCGCTACAAAGTGCATGACATCGAAATTGTAATCGATCGATTAGTCGTCGATGAGAGTGCAAGAAAAAGGCTGAACGATTCATTAGCAACTGCTTTAAAGCATGGGAAAAACACCATACTAGTATTAGACAAAGAAACCGATAGTTCTAGACACTTTAGTAAAAACCTGATGTGTCCGACTACAGGCGTTTCATATGATGAGCCTGCACCTAACTTCTTTTCATTTAACTCACCCTATGGCGCATGTCCTAACTGCAGTGGATTAGGTCAAATATCAGAAGTAGACATTGATAAAATTATCCCAGATGCTAAAAAGACCATCAAACAAGGAGCAATAGAACCACTCGGCAAGTATGCTGACAAATGGATTTTTAGGCAAATTGAAGCCATTGGGAAACGATTCAATTTTACCATCACAACACCGGTTAAAGAAATTAGCGAGGAAGCAATGAGCGTAATTCTTTATGGCACCAACGAACCTTTAAAGGTAGATGACCAGGTTGCAGGAGTTCGCAATTCGTATTCACTAGACTTCGAAGGAGTTGTTAACTTTATAGGGCGTCAATACGAAGACAATCCTTCAGCTCTTATCACCAATTGGGCGATTAAGTTTATGAACAAAATTGATTGCCCTGAATGCGAAGGAACCCGATTAAAGAAAGAAGCTAACTTTTTCAAAATAGAAAATAACAGCATTGCAGACATTGCTGCTATGAGCATAAAAAGCTTAAGTAAGTGGGCAAAAGTAATTGAGGAGCAGCTAACCGATAATCAGCGTATTATTGGTAAAGAGATTCTAAAAGAAATCAGAACCCGCGTGCAGTTTTTACTCGATGTGGGATTAGATTACTTAAGCCTCAATAGACCGTCCAAAACATTATCAGGAGGAGAGGCGCAGCGTATACGACTAGCAACTCAGATTGGCTCACAATTAGTAGGTGTGCTATACATTCTTGATGAGCCAAGTATTGGCTTACACCAAAGTGATAACATTCGGCTCATTAATTCTCTGAAAGACTTGAGAGACCTAGGCAATTCCATCATTGTAGTGGAGCACGACAAAGAAATCATGTTAGCCTCCGACTATTTAATTGACATCGGACCAAGAGCAGGCATACACGGTGGTGAGATCATAGGTGAAGGAAAACCTGAAGATTTTTTGAATCTACCAACGACTACTGCAAAATACCTTAATAATAAAATCAATATTCCAATTCCAACTAAATTAAGAAAAGGAAACGGGCATAAGCTAGTCTTGAAAGGAGCAACAGGGAATAATTTAAAAAATGTGAACCTTACCGTACCATTGGGAAAATTCATCTGCGTGTCAGGTGTTTCAGGGTCAGGAAAGTCTACATTAATTAATGGCACTCTTTACCCTATCTTAAATCAACACTTTTATAAGAGTAATAAGAATCCACTCCCATACAAGAGCATTTCAGGTTTAGAACATTTAGACAAGGTAATTGAAATTGACCAGTCTCCTATCGGAAGGACACCACGTTCAAACCCGGCAACCTATACTGGACTTTTTACTGACATTCGAGCATTATTCGCTGAATTACCTGAAGCTAAAATAAGAGGATACAAACAAGGACGTTTCTCATTCAATGTTGCAGGAGGCAGATGTAATTCTTGTAAGGGAGCAGGTGTGCAAACAGTAGAAATGAATTTCTTGCCTGATGTATACGTAGAATGTGATGAGTGCAATGGTAAGCGGTATAATAGAGAAACGCTAGAAGTTAGATATAAAGGAAAGTCAATTGCAGATGTGTTAAACCTAACCATCGAAGAGGCAGTATCATTCTTTAGTAAAGTTCCTTCCCTAAAGGCTAAAATAAAAACGTTGGCAGATGTAGGACTAGGGTACATCACATTAGGTCAAGCATCTACAACCTTATCAGGAGGTGAAGCACAGCGCGTAAAACTTGCAGGCGAATTATCCAAAAAGAATACTGGTAATACTTTTTATATACTAGATGAACCTTCTACAGGTCTGCATTTCGAAGATATTCGAATCTTATTGGACGTTCTACAGCGTTTAGTTGATGCAGGAAATACGATTTTAGTAATTGAACATAATTTAGATATTATTAAAGTAGCCG
>CBFHLF010000007.1:0-4019 GCA_965656555.1 uncultured Acidiluteibacter sp.
CGTCGTCCTGTAAAAAGAAGTCTACAACACCATTTACAAGCGGATCTTCTGGTCCAACAATCACCATATTAATGTTATGTTCGATTACCGCTTTTTTGATTGCTGCGAAATCATTTACACCAATATTTAAGTTAGTTGCGATGTCTTTTGTTCCCGCGTTTCCTGGAGCTACAAAGAGTTGATTTAATTTTTCACTTTGTTTAAGTTTCCAGCTCATAGCGTGCTCTCTTCCTCCTGATCCAAGTACCAATACGTTCATACAATTCAATTTTTTGCAAAAATAGTAAAATTGATTGCGAAACTTGTTAGATATTTGAATCTAGTTACAAGACAAGAGAATTTTCGACTTTTAAGGCAGGATTTTTAGGGAATAGACTTTTATATCTTTGCTTTAAGATGGGAAATATAAGCTTAAAATGATCCTCTAAATGATTGATTTTGAGTTTTTTGAATTATTTCCACAAATAAAGTGTTGATAATTTGTGCTATTAAAATAATAGTCGTACTTTTGTCGCCCATTTTTCTGCAAAGTGCAGGGACTTAAAAACAGTTTTTATAGTGGATACATTAAGTTACAAAACAATTTCGGAGAACGCAGGAACAGTAAACAAAGAATGGTTACTAGTTGATGCGGAGAATGAAACATTGGGAAGATTAGCATCTAAGGTTGCTAAATTGATAAGAGGAAAACACAAAGTTAATTTTACTCCACACGTTGATTGTGGTGATAACGTAATTGTTATCAACGCGGATAAGATCAAGTTGTCTGGAAATAAAATGGACGAGAAAGTGTACATTACTTACAGTTTGCACCCAGGTGGACAAAAAGTGAGATCTGTTAGAGAAATGTTGGCAAAAAAGCCTGAAGCAGTTGTTGAAAACGCTGTAAGAGGTATGCTACCAAAAAACAGATTGGGTAAAGCGTTGTTTGGCAATTTATCTGTTTTTGCAGGTGCTGAGCACAGCCACGAAGCTCAAAAGCCAAAAGAAATAAAATTGAACACAATTAAATAATCCTATGGAAGTAGTAAATACACTAGGTAGAAGAAAGAAGTCAATCGCTAGAGTTTACCTTTCAGCAGGTAAAGGTGAGATTACTGTAAATGGAAAAGAGATGAAGGAATATTTTCCTACCATCGGTTTACAGTATCGCTTGTCACAAGCCTTTGCATTAACTGAAACATCAGGTCAATACGATGTTAAAGTAAATGTGCAAGGTGGTGGTATCACTGGTCAAGCTGAAGCAATACGTTTAGGTATCTCAAGAGCATTGGTTGAAATCAACGCCGAAAATAAGCCGGCTTTAAAAGCAGAAGGCTTAATGACTAGAGACCCAAGAATGGTGGAAAGAAAGAAGCCAGGTCAGAAAAAAGCAAGAAAGAAATTCCAATTCTCGAAACGTTAATAGCTCGTTTCTTGTTGGAGTTTTCAACATATTCAATTCACCTTTAAGGAGGTGTTTAGTATCTAAATTGCAGAGACTGTTCCCATAGGGCACTACTCTGCAATTGCTTTAAATGAATGTAAACACTATAAAAGTTTAAAAAATGTCTAAGACAGATTACAAAGAATTATTAGAGGCAGGTGCACATTTCGGTCACCTAAAAAGAAAGTGGCATCCAAAAATGGCTCCATACATCTTCATGGAGAAGAATGGTATCCACATTATCGATTTGAATAAAACAGTAGTGAAGCTTGATGAAGCAACAGCTGCTATGAAGCAAATCGCTAAGTCAGGAAAGAAAATCCTTTTCGTAGCAACTAAAAAGCAAGCTAAAGATACAGTAGCAGAAGCAGTAAAGCCAACAGGTATGCCTTACGTTACTGAAAGATGGCCTGGAGGTATGTTGACAAACTTCGCTACTATCCGTAAGGCAGTGCGTAAAATGTCTTCTATTGATAACATGATGAAAGACGGTACTTTTGATGTATTATCAAAAAGAGAGCGTCTTCAAATTAGTCGTCAGAGAGCTAAGTTAGAAAGAGATTTAGGTTCTATTTCTGACCTAAATAGATTGCCATCAGCATTGTTTATTGTTGATATTAAAAAAGAGCACATCGCTGTAGCTGAAGCTAGAAAATTGAATATTCCAACTTTCGCTATCGTTGACACTAACTCTAATCCTGGTTTGGTAGACTTCCCAATTCCTGCGAATGATGATGCTTCTAAATCAATTGGAAAAATCATGGAGTTTGTTACTAAAGCAGTAAATGAAGGTTTAGCTGAGCGTAACGCAGATAAAGAAAAGACGAAGTCTAAAAAAGATGCTGCCGCGGAGAAAAATGCTGCAAAAGCTGAAGAGACTAAATAATTATTACAATAATAACTTAAATATATAACAACCATGGCTACAATAACTGCTGCTGAGGTAAATGAACTAAGAAAGAAGACCGGTGCTGGTATGATGGACTGTAAAAAGGCATTAGTAGAAGCAAACGGAGATTTCGAGCAAGCAATCGACTTATTGAGAAAGAAAGGTCAAAAAATTGCTGCAAACAGAGGTGATAGAGATGCTAAAGAAGGTTTAGTATTGGCGAAAGCAACCGCTGACAACAAGAAAGGTGTAATGGTAGTAGTTAACTGTGAAACCGACTTCGTAGCTAAAAATGATGATTTTGCGGCTTTCGCAAATAACATTTTAGATGCGGTTATCGAAAATGGTGCTACAACTGTTGATGCTGCCAAAGCATTAACTTACCCTGGGTCTTCTTTAACTATCGCTGATAGAATTATCGAAGAAGTTGGTAAGATTGGTGAGAAAATTGATCTTTCTGCTGTTGAAATCATTGAAAGTGATTTAGTAGTAGCTTACAATCACCCTGGTAACAGTCTTGCTTCAATGGTTGCTGTTTCTCATGCAGGTGATGCTGAGGCAGAGGCTGCAAGAAACGTTGCAATGCAAGTTGCTGCAATGAACCCTATTGCACTTAACGACGAAGGTGTTGATGCTGAAACGATCGAAAGAGAGTTAGAAGTAGGTAGAGAGCAAGCACGTCAGGAAGGTAAGCCTGAGGCAATGATTGATAAAATTGCTCAAGGAAAACTAGGTAAGTTCTACAAAGAAAATACATTAGTGAAACAACAATTCATTAAAGATAACAGCTTAACTGTTGAAGCTTACTTAAAGAGCGTTAACAAAGAGTTAGTTGCTACAGGATTTAAGCGAATTGCGTTAAGCTAATCGATTAAAATTTAATTAAAGAGAGAAATTTATTTCTCTCTTTTTTTTGCTCAAAACTCTCGTATGCCGATAAGGTTAGTGGTCTTAGTGCATCCATCAACGCCAAAAGGAGTACAGATGACCCAAATTGTTGAGAGAGTATTGTTAAATTTGTAAAAAAATTCTAAAATGATTTATAAGCGAATTCTTCTAAAATTAAGTGGTGAGTCCCTAATGGGCGATAAGCAATTTGGAATTGACCATAACCGATTGGCGCAATATGCTAAAGAAATCAAGGAAATTGTAGCTGCAGGTACTGAGGTTGCGATTGTAATTGGTGGAGGTAATATTTTTAGGGGTATTCAAGCTGCAGAAGGCGGAATGGATCGTGTACAAGGAGATTATATGGGAATGTTGGCTACCGTTATCAACAGTATGGCGCTGCAATCTGCCTTAGAAGAAGCGGATGTATATACTCGATTGCTTACGGCTATTAAAATGGAGCAAATTGCTGAGCCTTTTATTCGCAGAAGAGCCGTTCGTCATTTAGAAAAAGGACGTGTGGTTATTTTCGGAGCCGGTACTGGTAATCCTTATTTCACCACTGATACTGCTGCAAGTTTACGTGCTATAGAAATAGAAGCTGATGTAATCTTAAAGGGCACAAGAGTAGATGGAATTTACGACGCGGACCCTGAGAAAAACCCTGATGCAATAAAATATGATAAGGTTTCCTTTAGCGAAGTCTATGAGAAAGGTTTGAATATCATGGATATGACTGCCTTTACCTTATGCAATGAGAATAAGCTGCCAATTATTGTATTTGATATGGATACTCCCGGTAATTTAAAAAAGGTG
>CBFHLF010000007.1:4029-28138 GCA_965656555.1 uncultured Acidiluteibacter sp.
TTTAGAATCAATTAATCATGGAAGAAGAAATTGAATTAATATTAGAGAATGCGAAAGAGTTGATGCAAAAGTCACTGTCGCACTTAGAAGTAGCATTGTTAAAAATTAGAGCTGGTAAGGCAAGTCCGTCTATGCTAGATAGTGTAATGGTGGATTATTATGGCTCTATGACTCCATTATCCCAAGTAGCAAATGTAAGTACATTAGATGCTCGTACCATCAATGTGCAGCCTTGGGAGAAAGGAATGATTGAGCCGATAGAACGGGCAATTATTAACTCTAATTTGGGTCTAAATCCTCAGAACAATGGAACCAACATTATGATTAATGTGCCTGTATTGACCGAGGAAAGAAGACGTGATCTTGTAAAACAAGCTAAGGCTGAAACAGAAGATGCCAAAGTTGGTGTAAGAAATGCACGACGCGAAGCCAATGACGAGTTTAAACGTCTAGAGAAAGAGGGGTTAGCTGAAGACTCGGTAAAAGGATTGATTGATGAAGTTCAACAATTAACTGATGCCACAAGCAAACGAATTGACGATTTCTTGATTGCAAAAGAAAAAGACATAATGACGGTTTAAAAACTGTTTTGAATGATAATTTGAAAGCCCTATTGCTGACGCAGTGGGGCTTTTTTTAAATGACTTTCAATGAAATCCCCGTTCATCCTCCTTTTCCTTCCTCCAAAAGAAATCACCAACCAGATTCTAAAAATCCAATCTGTGATCAATGAAGCATATCCAACTGTAAAAACTGCTTCATTACCACTACACATTACCATTTTACCGAGTTTCAAAACTGATGAAAGAGGAATTCAAACGTTTACCACAGAATTTGAAAGTTATTTGAAGCAGCGGAAGTCAGAACCTATTGAAATTTTGACCAACGATTTTATTGCTTTGCCCAATACCAACCTCAGTATCGATATTGCAAAAAATGAAGCATTGGTTGAATTTAGAAGAGACTTGAAACTATGGCTGATTGGTTTGAAAATAACACCACAGAAGCGAGAAAAGTACTTTTACGCACCTCACATTACCATTCGCAATAAATTCACAAGAAGGGCCCACTTTAAAGCGCTATCTAATCAATACGCAAAAGAGAAATTTCAAGCGAAAATGCCGCTGGAGGAGTTGGTTTTATTCCAATGCAAAGAAGGTGGTTGGGAAGAAAGAAGTCGGTTCAGCCTGATCTAAATCCATATTTCTACTTAATTATAATGCTTTTTTAAGATCTAGAAACTAGTCTAACTTCTAACAGCGCAGCGATCTAACTTCCTTCCCTAAGCCCACACCTTTGTTCCTTCAGAACAGTTTTTACAAATATCGATGTTCTTTCGGCCATTAAGTAATTGACCTCTAAATTTTTGATAGGCATCTCCTTGCCAGATGGTATGAAAACTCATGTTTTTTAACTCACCTAATCGGTGGGTAGCATCCTTGTCAAAACAACAAGGAACCACTTTGCCATCCCAAGTAATGACACAAGAACTCCACATTTTCCAACATTGATCTTCCAAGCTGTTTTTGATGCTATATTTTCCGTCAGCTTCCTTCTGATAGCGAGAATATTTCTGCTGCTCTGGGATTAAGTCATTTCCGTTTTCGTACTCGTAAACTTGAGCGGTTTTCAGCTTTACAGAATCTACCCCAAGCTCTTTACCAAGTTTCTTCACATCTTCAATTTGATGCTCATTGGGTCGAACCACCAAAAATTGAAACATGACATTTGGAGTAGAGGATTTTAACTTCTTCTTCCATTTTATGATGTTTTTGGTCCCTTCAATTACCTTACTTAAATCCCCATTTTTACGATAGCTTTCATACACTTCTTGGGTCGTTCCGTCAATAGAAATAATGATGCGATCTAAACCAGACTCAACCGTTTTACGTGCATTCTCGTCATTTAAGAAATGTGCATTGGTGGAAGTTGCGGTATAAATTTTTCGATCGGAGGCATATTTGACCATTTCTAAAAAGGAAGGGTTGATGTATGGCTCTCCTTGAAAGTAAAAGGTTAAATAGAGAAGGTCTTTCTCCAGTTGATCAATAATACTTTCGTAAAAGTCGGGCTTTAAATTTCCAGTAGGCCGAGTAAAGTATTTTAAACCACTTGGGCACTCAGGGCAGCCTAAATTACAAGCTGTTGTCGGTTCAATTGAAATGCTAATTGGTAATCCTCGCTGCATAGGCATACTTCGCCATTTACTCCAAAAAAAACTACCCCAAACTTTGGCGATGTTCATCACTTTTCTAACGCTCAATTTAGAAACGAGGTTGATGGCGTCTTTGGTATCAATTAACATGAAACGAAGTTACACATTCAAAATATCACTACCTTTCAAAAATGAAGGCAATTAAACTCACCTTATCTGCGGTGCTGATATTTTTATCCATCGCTTCGATTGCTCAGACCATTCAAGTTTCCGGAACGGTTCTCGATGAGCAAAGTAAACAACCCCTAGCTTTTGTCACCATTGCTATTGGGAACTCAGGCAACGGTTTTAGTACTGATATTGATGGACGATTTAATGCTTCTATTGAGAAACAGTCAGAAACCTTAGTCTTTAGCTATATCGGTTATCAAAAGAAGCAAGTTACTTTGTCTGAAATTGGATTAAATGCAACCATACTTTTAAGTCAAACGAGTATTGATGTAAATGAAGTGACCATCTTGCCGGGAATAAATCCTGCTGATGTTATTATGGATCGAGTGATTGCCAATAGAAAAATCAATAATCCTGAAGAGGCTACTGAATTTTCTTATGATTCCTACAATAAGTTGGTTTTTACAGCAAACCCAGATAGTGTTTCCAAACAAATTGAGCTGCAAAAGGATTCAGTGAATAAAGATACATCAACTCAAAGTGCAATTAATTATGTTTCAAAGCAGCATTTTGTTGTCATGGAGTCGGTAAGCCATCGTGATTTTATTTCTGCCAACAAAGACAAAGAAGTGGTTTTAGCTAGTCGCGTTAGTGGTCTTAAGTCACCGGACTTTACATTAATTGGTACACAGCTGCAATCGTTTTCATTTTACAAGGATTATGTAGAACTCATGGATTATCGCTTATTGAGTCCTATTTCAAGGGGAGCAACGGGGCAATACTTATTTATCTTGGAGGATAGTATAATTGACGAAGGACAATTGTATTATACTATATCTTTCCAACCAAAGAGCGGTAAGAATTTCGAGGCATTAAAGGGGCAATTGTTTATTCATAAAGGAGATTATGCGATAAAGAGTGTAACTGCTAGTCCTGCAAAAGAAGGTGGTGGGATCGATATGAAAATTCAGCAACTGTATGAAAAAGTTGAGGGCCAGTGGTTTCCCACACAGTTGAATAGTAACTTAACGTTTAATTCCATTATGATGGGGCCATTTCCGCTATATGGAGTCGGCCGATCGTATCTAAAAAATATTAAGTTGGCTTCTTTACGGCCAAAAAATAAATTTGATAACGTGGTATTGGAAATGGATCGAAAGATTAAAAGCAATACCGATAGTTTGCTTAATGCGTTTAGAATAGATACACTCGATCAGCGAGAGGCTAGAACTTACGAAAAGATGGATTCTATTGGTGAAGCGGAAAAGCTAGACGAGAAATTACGATTGTTGAAAATTGTGACACGTGGATACATACCGCTGGGGCCTGTAAATGTAGACATGGATAAGTTTGTCACCTTTAACAATTATGAGGGAATTCGATTGGGTTTAGGAGCGCATACCAACGATCGAATTTCTGATAAGGTTTCTCTAGGTGGATATTTTGCCTACGGTTTTAAAGATAAAAATTGGAAGTATGGCGGAGATCTAAGTTATACTCCATTTACTGGTAATGATCTCAAGTTTACAGCAAGCTACTTTAATGACGTATTAGAGCGAGGCGGTGTGCAGTTTGATTTATTAAAAACGAGTGCGATTTCTACAGCAGCTTATCGCAACTTGTATATCTACCAGATGGATCTTCGAGAGCAAGTAAAATTTGAAACCCATTTTAGCGTATTAAAGAGTTGGCAGTTTAATTTATTTGGGCAACACAATTGGATTGCTTCAGGAGATGATTATCGGTTTAAGTCGAACTTAAATGAATCCACAACATTAGTTTATAATGCCTTTCAGCAAACAGAAATAGGAGTAGAGGCTCGGTTCGCTTACGGGGAAAAGTTTGTGGAGCTATTTGGTATGAAAATTTCTTCCGGAACAAAATTCCCAATTGCGCACGTTAAGTATACCCGAGGTTTGTCTTCTAATGAATCTTCTTTTGATTACAATAAATTTGAGGCTCGGCTCTCCAAGCTGTTTGTAATTCGTAATGCGGGAGAATTAAATGTTCAACTTTTGGGTGGATATATGGATGCATCTGCTCCATTAATCTTCAATTATACGCCAAGAGGGGTGAATAGAGGGTTTCAACTGTCTGTCGCCAATACATTCGAAACGGCGCGACCCAATGAGTTTTTTCACAACCGCTTTGCGAGCCTCTTTTTACGACACAACTTTAAAAAATTACTGTATAAAGGTGACAAGTTTCAGCCAGAGTTCGTTTTACACACTGCTTTTGGAGTTGGCGATATGAGGGATCAATCAAATCACTTAAACATCGACTTTGATCAGATGGATCGTGTTTATATGGAGTCGGGTTTGATCGCAAATGATTTATTTAAAATACCGTTTCTTACTTATGGTGCAGGTGTGTTTTATCGTTATGGACATTATGCTGCTCCTGATGAGTTGGATAATTTTTATTTCAAATTGTCTATGAGGGTGGGGTTTTAGATGGGTAGTTACACACTTTTTCTGATGGCACAAAATGCATGATCACCTGTGTTCTTGTTGATAGCACTCCGAGTGGTTGCTGAGCATTTTGGTGGTATGATTTAAAAGGGTATCTCTATATAATTTCAAGTGCATCTCAATACAATCACACGAAAGGTTTGATCACTCGATGTACTTGAAATTAGTATTTTTTATAATTTTGAGTGGCTTTTTGTTCTTCTCGATACAATTCAAGAAGCACACTGAGTGGACAAAGCGGAGCTTTGGTTGTATCAAAGGGCTCTTCTTGAACCACTCGATGTCCTTGAAGTTAATCCTTACCTCAAAATACCCACGGTACCTCGTTTCTTTTTTTTGAAGGATCATCAAGATATCTAACAAAAAAAGTCCCCACCTGAGCATTTTATAGCTCGCGATGAGGACTTGTTAGGTTGTTCGATAGTCTCCTATCTGTCTTGCTGTCTGATTCCAGTGTTAAAATAAGGAGCAATTTTATTCTCTATTTCTTTTTGGAATTCAGGGTTTTGAGGATACTGCTGACTTACCATTTGGTAAAGTCGTTGTAACACTCCCATGGCTTGTTGTTGATCATTTCTAAATGCCCGTTGTAGCTCAGGGGATAAAGAGTTGTAATAAGCTACATCTTTACTGAAGATATCCACTATTCTAGCAGTAATGGTGTTCGCCTTTTCAAACTCACCTATTTTGTAGTAATTTTCTACCAAGAACATAGCAAAGATGTCGTAAGGCACTGTTTTGTCAGGCATCACTTCAAACGCTTTGTCAAGAACTTCTTTCGCTTTTTCATTATCCTTTTCTTCGATTAATTCAGAAGCCAATCGATTGAATAGGATACGCAAACTCATGGTCATACGACGATTCGTTTCATCCATGTAAATGTCATTTTTATCCATTCCACCCCACTGGAATTTCTCCATTACATTGGTGTATAAAATGTCACTATCAACAAATCCAGGATTTCCATCAGGGCCACGTTCGGCCTTTATGGGTACTAATCGGTAAGCCATACCCTCTTGGCGGAAATAGTTTTCTAGTCCAATGTAACTATCAGGTCCGGTAGTGCTCGCAAAATAAATTGGACGATCCCAATCAGATGTAGCCAATAAGTCGAGTACAGCTAAGTCATTTTTAAGAATATAACTTCCTTTTACACTCCACTCGATATAATCAACCATTTTATCAGCATCCTCAGGTTTGATCGTACCATCTTTTAATAGCTTTTCTTTGTTTACTTTCACACGCAAACGTTTAGTTGGAACAAAGTTGATGCTCTCACCACTTCCTACAGGCACTTTTGTCTGTGGATTGTCAGATAGAACAAAGTCAATAACTTTGTCTACATCTGTATAACCTGATAGTTCTTTTCGATCAACTACGGGTAAGTAATCGTTTGTGCCTTGTCGGTATTTCTTTTGAGAGATACTCAATGGCAATGCATCTGAGTCGTAGGCTTTTCTTCTCACTTGTTCGATGTACCAGTCGGTATTCAATAAACTCAAGTTCACTACACGAACATCTGTTCGGTATTCTTCAACTTCTTGTACATACCATAGTGGGAAGGTATCGTTATCCCCGTTGGTAAATAGTATTGCATTTGGCGCGCAAGAATCGAGGTAGTTTTTAGCGAAATCTCGACCTGTATAACGGTCAGCTCTTGAGTGATCATCCCAGTTTTCTGCAGCCATAATTCCTGGTACCAGCCCAAGGCAGGCAATACTTGCTACTATTGCGCCCACTTTCATGTTTGCCTTTTGTGAGATCAAATCAGCTATAGCGATTACACCTAATCCGATCCAGATGGCAAATGCATAAAATGAAGCCGCGTAAGCATAATCACGCTCTCTCGGTTGAAGTGGATATTGATTTAGGTATAATACAATTGCTAATCCTGTAAAGAAGAACAGCAGCAATACGATTAACCCATTGTTTTTATCTTGTTTAAATTGAAATAACAAACCGATTAATCCTAGAATTAGCGGCAACATATAATATTTATTGTTGGCATTATTTTCAGTAATGGATTCAGGCAGGAAATCTTGGTTGCCCAATCTGATTTCATCAATGAATTTAATGCCTGTAATCCAGTTTCCATCACGTACGTTACCGTGACCTTGAGTATCATTTTGTCGACCAGAGAAATTCCACATGAAATACCTGAAATACATCCAATCCATTTGATAAGCGAAAAGGTATCTCAAGTTTTCACCAAAAGTAGGTGTATTAATAACCGTAGGTTTTCCACTGTTGTCAACTGTTTGAACTGGTTTTCCTTTAAACTTAGACCACCTCTTGTATTGTTTCACACGAGGAGCCTCTGTGTTCCACATACGTGGCAATAGCGTTTTAAATCGAGAATCGTATTGTGGAACGGTATTTTTACCGTCGTTTGAAATCACATACTGACCAACTTCCTCATCCTTTACAAAAACAGGACTGCCATCATCGTAAGGGTCTTGTCGGTCTAATGGAGAATTAAATGAAGGACCATTAAATAAAGGACGATCTCCGTATTGCTCACGGTTTAGGTAAGACAATAGCGTAAATGCATTTTCAGGATTATTCTCATCCATCGGAGGGTTTGCGTTTGATCGAATAACAATAGCAGCAAAAGAAGAATAACCTAAAACGATTACCGTAAAACACAAAATAGCGGTATTCCAAATGGGTTTGTTTTTTATCTGAGTGTAGTATAGTCCAAAAATGATTAATCCAATAAGCAGCGCGATATAAATGAAGAATCCGGTATTAAATGGCATTCCCATTCCATTGGTAAAGATGCGCTCAAAAATAGTCGCTCCTTTAATCAACCCTGGAATAATTCCATACTGCACAAACCCTAAAATCAGAACAGCTGCAACACCTGCTTTAATAAATCCGTTTCTAGAGAATTCATATTTCTTAAAGTAGTATACGAATACAATTGCAGGAATGGCAAGTAAGTTCAATAAGTGAACTCCAATTGAAAGGCCCATTAAATAAGCAATCAATACAATCCAACGGAGGTTATGCTTTTCGTCAGCAACGCTTTCCCATTTTAAAATGGCCCAAAAAACAATTGCGGTGAATAGAGATGACATGGCGTAAACTTCACCTTCAACAGCTGAGAACCAAAATGAATCACTAAACGTGTAGGCTAACGCTCCAACTAATCCACTGCCCATGATGGCATAAACTTTACCATCGGTAAGCTCACCTGACTTTTCTGCAATTTTCTTAGCGAAGTAGGTAATGGTCCAAAACAAGAACAGAATCGTAAATGAACTTGAAAGTCCTGATTGGATATTTACCATCATTGCAGCATTCTCAGGACCTGAGAACAGCATGAAGAATCGAGCAATCATAGAAAAGAGGGGTGCACCAGGAGGGTGTCCTACCTGCAGTTTGTAAGCTGTTGCGATAAACTCACCACAATCCCAAAAGCTGGTAGTTGGTTCAATAGTCGATAAGTAAACAAAAGTGGCTATTAACCAAGTAACCCAGCCAAACGACAGGTTTAACTTCTTAAAAGTATCCATATGTACGTGATAAAATATAATTCAAACAGATGCGAATTTAAAGATATTTAGGGAATAGAATAGTCTAACAACAAATTCTTGCGTTTTTTATTTTTTGAAATAGAAATTATTATTAATTTTGGCATCTCTTAACAAAGATTGCCCGATGGTGTAACTGGCAACACGTCGGTTTTTGGTACCGAAGAGTCTAGGTTCGAGCCCTAGTCGGGCAACATTTTTTTAACCCCTCTGCATAATGCATGCAAAGGGGTTTTTTTATGCACCAAAGTTTCTAGGTTGAGAGCCGCAGACCAGATGAATTTTCCGAAGGGTTTATGCGAAGAGCAACCGTGGTAAAACTTTTTTTGATAAAAAAAAGCAACTGTTCAGTTGCTCTTTAATTTGGTCATTGTTAATTGGTTTAACTTGCTTTATTGGTTAGCCTCAACTGGTCGGTTAGGCGATAAATCGTTTCGATAATTAATTCCTCTATTTTAATGATAGAATCTTTCCCTTTTTTGAGGGATAAGGTGGATTGAGTGAGGTTTTTAATCGTTGTGCTATATTCCTGCTCAAATGTGATGACTTCTACTTTAGGGTTTTCTTGCAGTTGACTTAGGTCAGCAGCTGAAACCACTGATGTATTGATGAGATATAAATCAACAGATTCTTTGACGTCTATTTGCTCGGAGCGACTGAGCAGAACTGCATCGGATCTTTTTCTGAAAACATATTCATGCAGCATAAGGTGCAAGACCTTATCATCATCAATATGTTTTACTTTCCATTGGCTCATAGCTTTAATTTTTTTATAAAGTTATGCGTGCAAAACAGTTTGCTAATTTTAATTTCGATGAATGTATGCTTATTGCTGATAAGAACTCCTTTATAGATGATTTTTGAAAGCGATTTCAAGTTAAAAGTGCTGTGGTTTGTTCCCCGGTCATCGTAAATTAAATTAGATTTGTTTCTCAATGAAGAAGATTAGAGTAGCTTTCCTTTCGGTACTATTATCTATTTACGGTAGTTTGTTTGCACAAGAGTTGTCGATTAGCCAACTTTCTGCCGGCATCAGTAATATGGATTATGTGTACGATATGCACACTACAACTGAAGGAACACTCTTAGTAGCAACTGATCACTCATTAGTAAGTTACAATGGATTTGACTTTACGAGTGTAGAACTACAGCATGCACATACATCTCCTTTAATAACTTCAATTGAGCAGGCGCCGAACCCAAAATTAGTAGGCCACTTTAAGGGCTTTTTATCTTCCTTGTCTATCTCAGATAAAGTCTCTGCAATGGTAAAAGGTAAGGTAGTCGATATCGTCGGTTACGAATCTAGTCATTTGGTATTCGATCAAGGTGGAAGCTGCTATATACTTAATGATGACTATGAAATAGAAGACATTAAACATGTAGTTGAAAGCGGAACAGTTAATCAGGTTTTTAAACACGGGAATTCGTTTTACCTATGCACTACGCAAGGCTTGATAGTTCTACAGATACTTGTAGATGGTGAATGGTCGGTTAATCAACATTACTTTGATGGGAGCAGAGTTTCCTCAGTTTCTGTGTTTGAAGAAACACTCTACGCTGTTGTAAATAATGTTATCATAAGGGTTGCCTCCTCAGGAGAAATGGAACCCTTGCTGATGCCCAAGATTAATGGTGAAATAAAATCAGTCTTAGCTACGAACGAACGCCTTATTGTGGGTTCTACCGGTGGATTATACGATTATAACCTGCAAGGTGGATTGCTGCTTTCAGGCGCTAAAACTGATCATGAGTCGCGCCCATTTTCGGTAACCAAACTCTATCTATCGCCTAACGGTGCTATATATGTTGCTACCTATGGTCACGGGCTTTGGGCACTGCCATCGACTACTTTTTATTATCTCTCCAATAAGCAGTTGGGTAATCAAAAAATCAATGTCATTAATTTTACGGCGAATAATTGCATGGTAGTGGGCGGTAGAAATGGTCTGAGCTTCTATCAAGATGGAAAATTATTACAAGAAGTACCGGCTTCTATAAATCAGCTTCAAGGAAAACTAGTTTCGACGATTCGAAATCATCCTGATGGATTGGTGATCGGTACAGAGGAAGATGGTATTTGGCTATTAGATTCAGAATTAGAGTTGAAACAGCTCATTAGAAATGTTTCCTCTGTTGCAGATATTGCTAGTGATAATGATGGCAATATGTGGATTAGTACAAGTTATGAAGGATTGTATACGTTTGAGAATGGACGTTTGAGGCATTATTCTGCGAGCAGTAACTTTAGTAGAAACGACTTGTCTCGAATCGCGCTATATGGCAGTCAGTTATGGTTTGTAAATGGTGATGATGGTTTCGGATACATTGACTTATCAGATAGTAGTTTGATTATTCCCCAAGATTTGCCTCCAGTAAAGTTATTAGACTTTGGAATTGATAGTAATCAAGAAATTTGGGCAGCAACTCAAGGTGACGGTATTATGAATTATCAGGAGAATAGTTTCTCCTTTATAGACCTATCGGATGTGCTCGGAAATAATTATTCCAATACGCTAATAGTAGACAATCAGAATAAATTATGGTTAACAGGCCAAGAAGCATTGTTAAAATGGACTCCACAAAACCGGGTAAAGGCGACCAAGCTTGCACTCTACTTTGAGTCGACATTTAGAACAAATGCTGCTTTTCACCATCCAAGTTCCAACTGGATCTATTATGCGACTGAGCAAGGAATTATCTATTTCAACGCTTCGGAAGAAACTCAAGTCAATACATCTACCGCTAATGTAATGCTGGATAATGAATCTGGTGCCAACAATCAATGGTTTTTGCCTTTTAGAGATTCCTATACGATAAGTTTCACGAATCCCGATTTGATTCAAAATTCATTTTTGGAATACAGTTATTTCATCACTGACCGCCAAGATGATTGGACTTCTATTGAAGGTAATTCGTTTAATTTAAATGATTTGGATTATGGCTCGCATGAAGTTCGTCTAAAAGCAACTTCTGAAGGTGGTATTATTTATCATATGTACACGTTAAAACTGGAGGTCAGTAAACCGTATTGGTTACAGCCTTGGTTTTACCTTTTGATTCTGGTTTGTTTAGGTCTCGGAGTTTATCTATTTATCTATTTTAAAACGCAGCAGCTTCGTAAACGAAACATTCAACTCAAAAAATTAGTCGCTTTGCGTACCGCTGAAATCACTCAGAAAAACCGAAAGTTAGAGCAGTTTGCATACGCTGTTTCACACGATTTAAAGAACCCTGTAGTAAATATTATAGGTCTTGTGGAGATGCTTGAAAACATGGAACTATTTGATGAAGGTAAACCAAAAGAGGTGTTTAGTATGTTGGGCACTTCATCCCGTCAATTAGATAGTTTGGTGAAAGGTTTAGTTGAGTTGTTAAAAGTAAGAAACGTCGATTTAGCCCTTGAAGACCTACATTTTGAAAATCTATTCAATGAAGTACGCCAGGCCATCTCATTGCAGATTGCTAAAAGTAATGCCGAAATAATTGTTGATTTTTCCAAAGCACCTATCATTCATTTTAGTCGGACCTATCTCTACAGTATCATTTATAACTTAACTTCTAATGCAGTAAAATATAGAAATCCTGAAAAATCACTGCAGATAAAAGTTAGTACACGAAAAGAGGAGGAATACATTGTCTTTGAAATTCAAGATAATGGGTTGGGTATGGATTTAGAAAATTCTGGTGATCAATTGTTTAAAATGTTTAGGCGTTTTCACGATCACGTGGAGGGAACAGGAGTCGGGCTACATCTAATTAATGATATGGTAGAAAGTTCAGGTGGATATATTGATGTGAAAAGTAAACCGGGAGAAGGTACAACATTTAGTATTTACTTAAAGTCTACTGTTAATCGATAAGTTCATTTTTTACAATGTGCTCTTTTACTTCATTAAATGCTTCAACTAATTGATCTAGCAGTTTCTGAGATATGGGTTTTTCTTCTGCCAGAAGCGAGTCGATAGTCGTAGCTATGCTAGCAACATTAATAGCACCTACAGTTTTAGAAGACCCGATAAGTTTGTGCGCACGCTTTTTAGCAGTGGTTTTGTCTTTAGTTGTTAGTGATTTAAATAATTGATTAATGTCTTCTTGCCCGTCATGTAAATACATTTCTAGTATTCTGCTGATCAAGCTTTCATCAAATTCTTTTAGGTTATATAGGTCTAATACAGGCACGAGTTTTCAGTTAATTGGTAAAATATCTTTCTATTATTTGCGCTATCTTTTCTTTGGTGATTGGTTTGTTAAAATACCCGTCCGCTCCAAGTGTTTTAAATATTTCCTCTGCGGGAGTGGTGGTGTTTTCAGCTATCAAGGCAATGACCTTAGATGTTTTAAATTCTTCAGGAAGGTTTTGGTAATTTGCCATAAACTGATACCCATCCATTACTGGCATGTTGATATCTAAAAAGATGATGCTGGCGGGAGTTTTCAAAAACTTATCTTTATCTGAGAAGTGACTCAATGCCTCTTGTCCATTTTTATACGTAAAAACATGATGGCATATATTTAGACTTTCTATGAGATGTTTACTAAGAAAGTTGGTAACATTGTCGTCGTCGATGAGTAGTATTGAGTCCAGTTTATCCATTGGAAGTTAAAGTAGGTTTATACGTTCATACAGATCTTTTTTGTTTGATCTGCTTACGGGGAATGTCTTGTTTTTGATAATGACAATGTTCTCTTCTATTTTATCAATTTTATTTAAATTGATAATAAAGGATCGGTGTATTCTACAAAAACTAGCTGATGATAGTTTTTCCTCTACCTTTTTCATGGTTATATTAACTACATATTTTTTATCATCGGTATGTATAGTTACATAATCCCCTAGTGACTCAATCCAATTAATAGAATCTATGTCAAGCTTTACAAATGCAGAGTCAGCTTTGATAAAAATATTTTTTGCTGTATTATTTTCTGAGGAAGCTAATCGCTGTTGTTTTGCTTCCTTTACCTTATTAATAGCTTTTAATAATCGGTCTAGCGAAAATGGTTTGAGTAAATAATCGGTGGCAGAAGTCTCATATGCTTTGAGGGCATAGCTTTCTCGAGAGCTTATAAATATGATATACGGACTTTCGCTCAATGTTTCCAAAAACTCAAAGCCATTCATTTCTGGCATTTCAATATCTAGAAATATGATGTCTATTTCATGGGTATTTATTGCTTTTAATGCCTCCGTTACTTTTTCGCAAGATGCTATTACTTCTATTGTCCCTGTTTGGTTTAATAACTCTTCTAGGGCTAACCTTGAAACATTATCATCATCTAAAATTAGGCAGTTCATAAAACTAGTTGTTTATTTCACTCGTAAATAAATATGTAATTTGCAGATACAAATACTGTAGATGACAAATTTAAACCAATATTCCACATGAAAAAATTTTCTATTTACCTTTTAATGACTTTGCTATTTAGTATGCTGAATCTTACCATTGGCATTGCCCAAGACCATAAGGTGTATGCAAGTTTATTACAAAAACACGTTTCAGGAAATGGACTCGTGAACTATAAAGGCTTCATAAATGATAAACCCCAGCTCAATGAATACCTTAATAGCCTAAGTGAGCATCCGCCAAAACCAAGTTGGAGCGATAAGCAAAAGATGAGTTACTGGATCAACGTATACAATGCGTTTACAATAAAGTTGATTGTAGATCATTATCCCGTAAAAAGTATTTTATCGATCAACGAAGGAAAACCTTGGGATTTGTCATTCATTCCTGTAGGCGATAAAATGTATACGCTTAATCAAGTTGAAAACGATATTTTGAGAAAAGATTTTAATGAGCCAAGGATTCATTTTGCCATAAATTGTGCGTCTATTTCTTGCCCTAAATTATTGAACAAACCATTTGATTCTGCACTATTGTCCTCTCAGCTAAATACTGTTTCTAAGGCGTTTGTCCTCAATACCGAAAAGAATGTACTATCAGTAAATATGCTCAAAATATCTAAAATATTCGATTGGTTCAAGGCTGATTTTGAATCATCAGGTGGTGTGGTTGATTTTTTAAATAACTATGCAGAAGTTAAGATCATTCCTTCTCCCAAAATTATTTACATGGATTACAACTGGAACTTAAATCAACAATGAGAAGGGGCTTAATAACATTTATAAAAAATCCTGAATTAGGAAAAGTAAAGACTCGACTTGCAAAATCGATTGGTGATAAAAACGCCCTAATCGTTTATAAAGAATTACTTATCAAAACGAGAACAGTCACGGCTGCTGTAGATGCAGAACGCTTTTTATTCTACTCCAATCAAATTGATCATGCCGATGAATGGAGCTCTGCGGATTTTATCAAACACCTGCAATCAGAAGGAGATTTAGGTGAAAAAATGAAGCAAGCATTTCAGCAGGTTTTAACTGCAGGTAATAGCCCGGCAGTGATTATCGGAAGTGATTGTTTTGACATTACACCCGCAATTATCGAAGCAGCTTTTAAATCACTTCAGCATAATGATGCCGTTATTGGTCCTGCTAATGATGGTGGCTATTATTTGTTGGGAATGAAAAAACTCCACCCAGAACTTTTTACAGGAATGCAGTGGAGCACTGATTCTGTTTTTGAACAAACAATTGAACGGTTGAATCAGCTGAACCAAAAGGTTTATATATTACCTGAGCTTATTGACATAGATGAGCTATCCGATTTAGAAGTATCTTCTTTTGATTCTTCTTCCATCCGAGAGCTCAAATCTAGGCGTTAATTATGCTAACTTTGCCTCCACATTTTTTTGAAATTATAGCTTAAGACATGACATTAGAACAAATAAAAGAAGCAGCAGATTATATTAAAACCCAAGGAGTAGATGCTCCACACTTCGGAATCGTACTTGGTACCGGTTTGGGCAACTTGGTAACTAAGATTGAGAAAATTGTAGAGATTGATTATGCAGATATTCCTCACTTTCCTGTATCAACCGTAGAGTCTCATCACGGTAAGTTAATTTACGGAATAGTAGAAGGGCAGAAAGTGTTGGCTATGCAAGGCCGATTCCACTACTACGAAGGATATACCATGCAACAAATTACATTTCCTATTCGGGTGATGAAGTTGTTGAACATAGAGAAGTTGCTTATTTCTAATGCTGCTGGCACAGTGAATCCTGAGTTTAAAAAAGGAAGTTTAATGCTATTGGATGATCACATTAATATGTTGCCTGCAAATCCATTGACTGGGAAGAATTTAGACGAGTTAGGACCACGTTTTCCTGATATGAGTCAACCATATGATGCAGCAATGAATGCTAGCTTGGAGTCAATAGCAGCTGATTTGGACATTACACTACACAAAGGGGTTTATACACCTGTCGCAGGACCAAATTTAGAGACTAGGGCTGAATATCGATATTTACGAATTATTGGAACAGATGCAGTTGGAATGTCTACAGTGCCAGAGGTAATTGTAGCTAATCACATGGGGCTTCCTTGTGTCGCTATTTCTGTATTGACCGATGAGTGCGATCCTGATAATTTAAAACCAGTTTCCATTGCTGAAATTTTAGAAATTGCTGGAAGAGCAGAGAAAGATCTGACCAAGTTGTATGTAGAATTAATAAAACGTGGTTAATTTCTAGAATACCACTTTTTAATAACGTTAAGAGCCGGTTTGTTTTGTGGGGTATATCCAATATCCTCCAATCCTCCGGCTTTTTTATTGTCACTAAACCACTTCCAAAGGTAGCCGCCTGCAATATAATCTTCTTGCCAGAATACTTCATAGAATGCCTCCAAAGCTATCTTTTGAATTTCCATATTTACCGCTCCTTTTGTGTAAGACTCCCAAGGTTTATCTAAGCTGTAATCCATACTTCTATAACCATACTCAGTAAAGAGTATAGGCTTTTTGAAGGCAGATGAAAAAGCTTTTAAGGTATTATTAATTGAATCAAGTTTCGCGACTACTGCCGCCTTGTTTGGTCGGCGCTCATTAGATAAAGGAAAGTAAGCATCAACGCCTATTAAATCGAGTTGATGCCAAAACGGTACTGCAGCAAAGTCGTCCCAATTAGCAGCATAAGTGATTGGCCCATGGTAGTATTGCTTCACAGAGTCAATTAGATCAAACCAGAATACAGGACGTTTTTCAATAAATTTACCCCATTCAGTTCCAATGCAGAATGTAGCTACTTGTGATTCTTCTGCAATTTTAGCAAAATCAATGATGTAGTTAAAGTAGGTGGATTCTAAAACACTCCAATTTTCTTCCGTTGTGGGCTCAAAGTGGCCAGTGTATCGACCATCTTTTATCCATAGTTGAGGTTTCAATAGTACTTTTAGTCCTGCTTGGTGTGCTAATCGAATGGTTTCTATTACTCCAGTTGATTGTTCGCCCCACCATTGGTTTTCATTGTTATAGATTACAGCTGGGTTCTCGGGGCCTCGGCTAAATGCATAAGGGATGATGGCTAAAGAATTGTTATTGGTGTTTTCCTTTAAAAAAGCAAACGGTTGTTGGTCTATTTTATTCGCAGGAGCTACAAAGCTGATTCCATTATGTGTTTTTACGGAATCTATTTGGCTGCAACCATTCGAAAAAAGTAGGATAATCCATGATGTAAATAGTACCTTTATCTGCATTTTTAAATGTACTCATATTTGAGTCAGATTTCTAAACTAGAATGCTTGGCACAATTTTTATAATATTGTGGTTAAATTGAATTCGTACGATGCTTAAAAATAGTTTATTCCCCCTGTTAGTATTATCGTTAGTATTGCTGCAAAGTTGTACTGGTACTAAAAAGTACGCCAAGCAAGCTATGCAGTTTGAGTCTGCTGGGATGTATACTGATGCAGCAAAAAATTACTTGGAGTCTTTAAGAAGAGATCCCAATAACATTGAAGCGCGCATCGGTTTAAAGAAAAATGGAGAAAAAGTTTTTCAAGATCATTTGGATCGATTTTTTACCGCAAAAGCGACTGGGGAAAAGAAGAAAGCTGTTTATGCTTATTTAGATGCCCAAGCATATGCTGATGTGCTGTCTCATTATAATATTGGAGTGGAGCAGCCCTCCTATATGAAAAAGGACTTTGAAATGGTTAAGGATGCTTATTTGGAGGAACTTTATAATGAAGGTAAAATGAGAATGGGTGAGGCTTCTTATGCCGAAGCTGAGAATATATTTAAAGAGGTAAAATCATTAGATCCAGATTATAAAGATGTAGATCGGCTAAAAGAAATTGCATACGTTGAGCCATATTACCAACAAGCAGTAGACGCTTACACAGAGGAGCGTTATGTGAAAGCATATAATTTGTTAGATAATGTTGTAAAGCAAGCGCCAGACTACAAAGATGCTAAAGCACTGCAGTCAGAATGTTTAGAATTAGGAATCTTTACCATTGCCATTGTAGGAATCGGTAATACAACAGGAGATGATGTGTTAGGGCATAAAATACAGGCTTCTTTACTGACAAATTTGACACAAAATAACAACCCATTCATTAAAATTATTGATCGGGAAAATATGGAAAGTATTCTCGAGCAGCAGCGGTTGAACTTATCAGGTGCAATTGATGAAAATACTGCTGCATCAGTTGGCGAGTTGCTTGGTTCTAAGGCGGTATTGTCCGGGAAAATCATTGAACGTACACTTACTACTGGCAGAACAAGGACGTACGCAAGAAATGGTTTTCAAGCTTATTCGGTGAAGCGTTTTAATAAGGCTACCCAGAAAGATGAGTTAGTTACCAAGTATAAAAAAGTTGGCTACAAGGAATATTACCAAATGAATGAGGTAAAGCTGGCGTATCAGCTGCAAGTTACTTCTTTAGAAACCGGAGAAATTATTTTTTCTAGGGTATTTGACCAGACCAATACGGATGCGATGCATTTTGCTATATATGAAGGAGACCCAAGATATTTATACCCTGAATCAAAGGGTGCCGTTTCTCTGAATAAAAATGAAAAAAGAAGGCTCGATGGGTTGCTTTCCGCTAAGCGAGAAGTAAAAGCTACTACAGAATTAATGGATGAGTTGTTGGGCAGTTCGACCAATTATTTTTCAGATGATATTATTCGGACTGTAAACAGTTACATAAGCCAATGAGACTATTAATTGGAGTTTTTAGTGTGCTGCTTTTATTTGCATGCAAGACAAACGAAATTGTGCGAAAGGAACCTATTAAACCTAAGCCATATTGGGTGGAGAATAGGCCTTTAAATTCAATTGATTATATTGGTATTGGTGTTGCTCAAAAGCGCCCAGGAGAAAATTTTATTGAATCGGCTAAGAGTAATGCTTTGAGCGATTTGGCCTCTGAGATAAAGGTAAATTTAGAGTCAAATACAGTGTATTATCAAGTGGAACGGAATGGTGTGATGAATGAAGATTTTAGATCTACAATCACGACATCTGCGGCTGCTGATATCGAAGGGTATGAGCTTGTGGGGTCTTGGCAAAATGAGGAAGAATATTGGGTCTACTACAAACTCTCTAAAGCAGATTATTTGAGGCGTGTAGAGGATAAACGATTGAAGGCGAAGAATTCAAGTTTAGAATATTTAGAGCGGGCTAAAGAATACCAAGAAAACGGAGAGGTGAAAGTGGCCATACAAAAGTATTTTGATGCATTTGCAGCTATTCAAGCATACCCTGCGAGTTCCATTGAGGTGGCTTATAATGGGTCACTAACTTTTTTAGACAATTTAATATACATCAATTTACAGCAACTGTTTTCCCAGATTTCTTTTAAAGCTCCTAATGTTCTGCCCGAACTCTCATTCTCTAATCGATTTGAGGCACATGTGACTGTAGATATTGGCTATGCTGGAAAAATGCTTCAAGGTTTGCCATTGAAGCATAGTTACCTGACGCAATATGGTATAGTTAATCAAACTATTTTTTCTAATGAGAAAGGGGTAATAGATGTACATGCAAAGGTGAATTCATTGCAACCTAAAAAAGTTACTCATAGTTTAGCTTTAGATATGGATGCATTGATTGGTTCAAGAGAAGATGCTGCATTTTTGGAGTATAAGGTCGCTAAGCTTATTCCTCCAAGATATTCACTGGACTTATCAGTAATTGCACCTAAATTATATATTTCTAGTAAAGAAAAATCCTTAGGGAGTAATTCGAATAGAGAGGTGCTTAAAAGTATTGTTGTAAGTGAATTAGCTAAAGAAGGTGTAGTTGTTGTGGATCGTGTAAATAAGGCTGATTTGATCCTTTCTCTGTTGTCAGACACGCAGTTTCAAAGTCAGTCCAATGATTTTACAGCAGTAGGGTTAACTTATTCTATCGTAATTACTGAACGTAGCAATAAGAAAACAGTGCTTTCGCTTGAAGAAGGTCCGGTAAAAGGGGTTAGTTTGGATAAAGAAAGAGCATCAGTTAAAGCATATGAAAAGGCTGAGGGTCAACTGAAAAGAGTTGGAATGTCGAAAATTAAGTCTTCCATTTTGGATTTCTAAGAATTATCTTACAACTTTGGCACAGTTTCTGAAATGAACATATAAACGATTAAAATCTATATAAAATGAAAGTGGAATTAAAAAAGGCGGGTATAATGGCGATTACGGCATTAACTTTAGTTGCAGGAATAACATCTTGTAAGAGTAAAAAGAAAGTAGCAGAGCGAGAACGACCTGCTGATGAAGTATTAGTAAATGTTTATTGCTCAGGTGATGATTACTTTAGTAATAACAAATACTTTAGAGCAAATTCTGTTGGAGAAAGCATGGATCAGTCGACTTCTAAGAAAAAAGCGATGAGTAATGCAAAAGCTGATTTGGCGTCTGCTATTCAAACCACGATTAAAGGTACAATTGACAACTATGTAAACTCTAGAGAAGTAAACAATGTTGAGGAATTATCTGAGCGTTTTGAAGGGTTAACTAGAGAAGTAATTAATCAAGAATTAATCGGAACAAAAACGATTTGTGAGAAAGTAACTAAAACAGCAAGTGGTAATTACAAGACATACATTGCAATAGAGTTGTCTGGAGACGAAATGGTTGGAAAGATGAATGAGCGATTAGCAAAAGATGATATGCTTAAAGTAGATTATGACTATGAAAAGTTCAAAGATACGTTCGAAGAAGAGATGAAAAAGCTCGAAAATCGATAAGATATTTTCATGATAGAACTAAACGGGGGTAGATAGATTTCTACCCCCGTTTTTGTTTGCTGATTTAATCCCACTTGAAGTAACCCTTTTGTTATATTTAACGATATTTGTTCTACATTTTTAAAATGTGGAGAAAGTTTCCATATTTAATCTCTTAAGTTACAATCTATGTGGGCCAAATTTGCCGGTCATATTCTACGTCGTCGCTATTATATAATAGCGCTATTAGCAATAATTACTATCGTTATGGGCTTTTTTGCTCGCAACGTGAAGATGTCATATGAAATGGCTCAAATGCTACCCGACACGGATAGCACTTATCAAGATTTTGAACGTTTTAAAAAACAGTTTGGTCAAGAAGGAAGCGTTCTAGTTATCGGAATGCAAGAAATAGAGTTATTTGAACTGGAGAATTTCAACAAATGGTATTCCTTAAGTAATGATTTAAAAAAAGTTGAAGGTATTGATGAGATACTTTCTATTCCTGCAATTATTACTTTGGTTAAGGATAAGTCAAAAAAGCAATTTATCCCTAGGAAAGTTTTTCAGCAGCAACCGTCCACACAGGAGGAGTTAGACAGTTTACTAGGAATAGTTTATAGTCTGCCTTTTTACAACGGCTACCTCTACAATAATTCGGACGACTTTACTTTGATGGCACTTACGCTAGATAGAAAATACTTAGATTCTAAAGATAGAGCAGAATTGATGGATAGCACGTATTCGCTGATTCATCAGTTTGAAAAGGAAACTGGTTTGAAAGTTCGATCTTCTGGTTTGCCGTACATTAGATCAAATAATACCACCAAGATAAGCGCGGAGATAAAGTTATTTATAGTTCTTGCTATTTTGGTGACATCCATTATTTTATTGCTGTTCTTCCGATCTTTCAAGGCCATGTTTTTGTCGATGCTTATCGTAATGATTGGTGTTGTTTGGGCAGTTGGCTTTCTCGGATTGTTTGGGTTTGAAATTAGTATACTTACTGCACTAATTCCACCGCTAATAATTGTAATTGGTATTCCCAATTGTATTTTTATTCTCAATAAGTATCATCACGAGTATAGTTTACACGGAAACCAAATGAAGGCACTTAATCGTGTTATTCATAAGATTGGGAATGCTATATTTCTAACCAATACGACTACAGGTCTTGGTTTTGCAACATTTATTTTTACTCAAAGTTCTATTCTTGTAGAGTTTGGAATAATTGCCTCCCTTGGAATCTTCTCTGTATTCTTATTGTCTATAACGCTAATGCCGATTATGCAAAGTTTTATGCATCCTCCGGGTGAAAGACACATCAAGCATTTAGAACGAAAGTGGGTGTATGCTGTAGTTAAGCAATTGGAAAATATAGTAGTCAATCACCGAAAAAAGGTATATGCCATTACCACTTTGATTTTGATAGTGGCTGCATTTGGGATTACAAGAATAACCGTAACAGGTAATATTGCAGACGACTTGCCTCGATACGATCCGGTCTATTTAGATCTAAAATTCTTTGAGAGTGAGGTGAATGGTGTTTTGCCACTTGAAGTGACGGTAGATACAAAAAAGAAAAATGGCGTATTCAAACTGTCGAACTTAAAACGAATTGATAAATTGCAGAACTTATTAGGAGAATATCCTGAGTTTTCAAAACCTTTATCAATTGTGGAAGGGTTAAAATTTGCGAAGCAAGCATTTTATGGAGGAGATTCTTCTAAATACAGTTTATACAACAGTCAAGAGCAAGCTTTTATTGGACCTTATTTTCGAGGCGCCGATGAAACAAGTAAGGAGCTTCTTTCTTCTTATTTAGATACGAACAATCAGATAACAAGAATTACCGCACAAGTAGCTGATGTTGGAACTAACCGGATGGAGGCTATCATGTCTGATCTAAAGCCACGTGTGGATTCTATTTTTAATCCGGATAAGTACCGAGTTTCTCTCACTGGAACCAGTATTGTTTGGCTTAAAGGAACAGAGTATCTCGTTAAAAATCTATTTATCAGTTTAGGGATTGCTATTTTGTTGATTGCTTTTATCATGTCGGTCTTGTTCTCATCTGTTCGCATGGTATTTATGAGTTTAATCCCCAACTTGCTACCATTAATTACAACCGCAGCAATAATGGGGTACTTCGGCATATCGATTAAACCTTCAACCATTTTAATTTTTAGTATAGCATTTGGAATTTCGGTCGATGATACTATTCACTTTTTAGCCAAATATCGACAAGAATTAAAATCACATTCATGGAACATTAAAGAAGCGGCTCTCTTGGCTTTACGTGAAACTGGAGTAAGTATGATTTACACTTCCATAGTTTTATTCTTTGGGTTTGGTGTGTTTGCGGCATCTGAATTTGGAGGTACTGTGGCGCTAGGTATGCTGGTGTCATTGACATTACTAGTAGCCATGTGTGCGAATTTAATTTTGTTACCATCGCTGATATTAAGTTTGGAAAAACGGATTACCACTAAAGCATTTGAAAAAGAATCATTGATTGAATTGATTGATGAAGAAGAAGATATTAATTTAGAAGAGTTAGAAATCAACTCCACAAATTCAAACCAAGAATAATTATGAAAGGAATTATTTTAGCAGGAGGGTCGGGTACTCGCCTCCATCCTTTAACATTGGCGGTGAGTAAACAATTAATGCCAGTATATGATAAGCCGATGATTTATTATCCCTTGTCTACTTTAATGAGTGCAGGAATTAATGAAATATTAATCATTACTACTCCTCACGATAGCGACAGTTTCAAAAAACTACTTGGTGATGGATCTCAGTTTGGTTGTACGTTCGAGTTTGCAATTCAAGAGGTGCCAAATGGCTTGGCTCAAGCATTTATTATTGGAGAATCCTTCATTGGTGATGATAGTGTGGCATTAGTTTTGGGAGATAATATCTTTTACGGAACTGGTTTAGAAGAAAATTTACAGCAGCATTTAGATCCAAAAGGTGGGGTGGTTTTTGCTTATCATGTTTCTGATCCTGAGCGATACGGTGTGGTTGAGTTTGATAAGCAGAAAAATGCGTTATCTATTGAGGAGAAGCCAGCTTATCCAAAATCTAATTATGCAGTTCCTGGGCTTTATTTTTATGACAATTCAGTAATTGAAATTGCAAAAGGCTTAAAGCCTAGCGCTAGAGGAGAATATGAAATAACAGATGTCAATAAGGTTTATTTGGAGCGCAAACAACTAAAAGTTGCAATTTTGGATCGAGGAACAGCGTGGTTAGATACCGGCACATTTGACTCCTTAATGCAGGCTGCACAGTTTGTGGAAGTAATTGAGCAACGACAAGGACTTAAAGTGGGTTGTTTAGAAGAAATAGCTTTTAGAATGGGCTATATTGATTTGGAGCAGTTGCATCAGCTTGCAGAGCCACTTCTAAAAAGTGGATATGGCAAGTACCTTATGAACCTGACAATGGATTAAGATGAGCAAACAACATATATTGATTACAGGTGGCGCAGGCTTTGTTGCTAGTGCCATGGCAGAAAAACTATCAAAGGATATCAATAATTTTATTGTTATTGTAGATAACTTATTGACAGGTGACGTTAAGAGAATTCCTAATAAGGACAATGTTCGATTTATCAAAGCTGATGTAAATCGGTTGGAAGATATCTCAGGTGTATTTTATGCCTTTTCTTTTGATTATGTTTTCCATTATGCTGCTGTTG
>CBFHLF010000008.1:0-27613 GCA_965656555.1 uncultured Acidiluteibacter sp.
CCTATGATTTCGTGTTTATCTGCTAACTTAGACAAGGTATCCTCGGAGGTAGAGTATTGGCCTGTTTTGGTCTTTTTGGCCTTCACA
This sequence comes from uncultured Acidiluteibacter sp., assembly GCA_965656555.1. Taxonomy (GTDB): domain Bacteria; phylum Bacteroidota; class Bacteroidia; order Flavobacteriales_E; family Vicingaceae; genus Acidiluteibacter. Next base: position 88 of record CBFHLF010000008.1, read on the forward strand.
GTAATGACCATTTTTTCAAATAAAACCTCTCCTAGTTGCTTTGGAGAGTCTACATTGAATTCTTCACCGCTCAAATCGTGAATCTCTTTTTCTAACCGTTCGAGGTCAGCGGCAAGCTCCTCAGAAAATAACTTTAGCGCTTTTATATCAAGGTTAATGCCTTCATTTTCCATGTCTGCTAGCACTTCTACCAGCGGAATTTCGATATCGTAAAAGAGTTTGATGAGGTTTAGCTTTTCTATTTGCGGCTCAAAAAGCTCCTTTAACTGTAGTGTGATATCAGCGTCTTCGCAAGCATAGTCTGCTATTGCTTTGGGTTCTAAATCACGCATATTTTTTTGGTTCTTTCCTTTTTTGCCAATCAGCGTTTCAATGGAAACAGGCTGGTAGTGCAAATAGGTTTCTGCGAGAAAATCCATGTTGTGCTTCATGTCCGGTTGGATAAGGTAATGCGCAATCATGGTATCGAAGAACTTACCTTTAAATTCAATTCCATAGCGCTTTAAAATCGCAATATCGTACTTTAAATTCTGGGCAACTAACTGCTTCTCTTTTGTTGCAAAAATGGCTTTAAAGTCTTCTAACTCTTCTTTTGCTTTCGCTGCATCCTCTGATACTGGGTAGTAGAAACCTTCTCCAGCTTTAGTAGAAAAAGCAATACCTACTAATTCTGCTTTTTGAGCATCGAGGCCTGTAGTTTCTGTATCAAAGCAAACCGACTTAGCCTCTGTCAGTGTTTTGATGAGCGATTTTTTCAGTTCAGGCGTATTAACCAACTGATAATTGTGATCTGTTGTTTCAATGGTTTTATATTCAGCAGGAGCATTTGATTGAATCTCTTCAGGCGTAACGCTTCCGAATAAATCCATTTGTCCATTATTGTTTTGTGTATTTACGGCTACCTCTTCGCCGAGCACACGTTTACTAAGCGTTCTAAATTCCAATTCTGCAAAAAGCTCCGTAAGTTCTTCACGATGCATTTCACCTCTGATTAATTTGTCTTCTTCAAATGCTACAGGTGCATCTATGATAATTGTTGCCAACTTCTTGGAGAGCAAGGCTTGTTCGATACTTCCTTCCACCTTTTCTTTCATTTTGCCCTTTAGTTCGTGGGTGTTTTTATGGAGGTTTTCAATACTACCATATGCCTTGAGGAATTTTTTGGCAGTTTTATCACCCACCCCAGGAATTCCAGGAATATTATCTACTGCATCACCACACATTCCTAGGTAATCGATTACCTGCAAGGGATCTTCGATTTCAAATTTTTCACATACTTCCTTTATTCCCCAAACTTCAGCCTTGTTTCCCATTCTAGCAGGCTTATACATGAATATGTTCTCAGACACCAATTGGCCAAAATCTTTATCTGGTGTCATCATGTAGGTGGTATATCCTTCTTTTTCTGCTTTTTTTGCCAGTGTCCCGATTACATCATCTGCTTCAAAACCATCCGAAAAAAGAATCGGTATATCAAAAGCCTCAATGATTTGTTTGATGTATGGAATAGCACTGCGAATATCATCGGGCATTGCTTCTCGTTGTGCTTTGTACTCAGCGAATTCAATGTGTCGAGAGGTTGGCTTATCGGTATCAAACACTACCGCAATATGCGTTGGGTTATTGTTTTGCAATACATCCCATAAGGTATTCGTGAAACCAAGAATGGCAGATGTGTTTTGGCCCTTAGAGTTGATGATTTGGTTCTGACTTAAGCCAAAATAAGCTCGGTAAATGAGTGCATAAGCATCTAGTAGATAGAGTGTTTTCTCCGCTGACATTGGTGAATGGTTTTAATGAAAAATCAAATGATGAAGTTACGGAATCGAACCACCTTTTCTAAATAAAAGGAGTTAAAAAAACAGTAAACTATAGACGGGAGATAGGTGGCTTGCAAAAACTAGAAACCTACTTTTCTTGGTAAACAGTTGCCAATACGACTTGTCCAACTACTTTTAGCGTGTTTTTATCAATCACATCCATGTCATCATCATGGGTATGCCAATGCGGTGCAAATGATCCCGTATTTGCATCGTACTGAATGATATCTATACTCGGTATTTTAGCTATTCTATTGACATACAAATGGTCATCTTCGCCCACGTGGGCTGTTTTCATAAATGGAAAGTAATTGGTGTACCCCAACTGTGCTGCAATATTCCACACTTTATCCACGATCTGAGGAGCATAGTACAGAGAAATTGACTCTTGTGTGAATACTGCGTTTGCTGCTCCTACCATGTCTAGTAGTATGCCATAGTTGGCGGTGTAGTTTGCTACGTGAGGATTTTTAGCCCAATATTGACTTCCAAGACACCAAGTTCCGGGTTTTGGGTTAGGTGTTCCTGCTGGTTGACCGTAATCTTCAGCATCAAATAATATAATATCAACCCCTATGTTAGGGTTTTTTCGTTGAAACTGACGGGCTATTTCTAATAAAACGCCTACACCGCTTCCACCATCATTTGCGCCGGAAATTGCCTCTTCTCTTTTGTCTACATCGTTATCAGCAAATGGCCTTGAATCCCAGTGCGCCATCAATAATACACGGTTAGCGTTGGCGGGGTTGTAGCTACCAACAATGTTTTTGATGTTTAATTTGGTGCCATCAAAAGCAGTAACCACTCCCTCTTGCACAGTAACGCTTGCACCAAATGAAATGAGCTTTTCTTCTAAATACGCCGCAGCTTGCTGATGAGCAACTGTGTTCGGTACCCTAGGGCCAAGTGCTACCTGATCTGCTACAAATTGGTAAGCAGAGTCTGCATTAAAATCGGGAGCAGTTACTTGACGAAACTTTTTAGGTTCCTTTTTTACAACTTTAGACGTTTCTTTTGGTTGATCGCCGCAGCTTGCTAAAAGCGCTGAAGTAATTGCAATTCCAATTAGTTGTTTAATTTTCATACTCCCATTTTGCGCCGTCCTTACTATCTTTTACTTGTATGTTTAATGCTTTTAACCGGTCTCTTATTTGATCGGCCATGGCATAATTTTTATTCTCTTTAGCGCTAGCTCTAAATTCTAAAACTAAATCCATAAGCGCATTTACAGCTGTACTATCTCCATTCCCTGATGCGCTTTCTGCCTCGATTGTTAGGCCTAAAATATCATAAAAGAAAGTCGTAAGAACCTCTTTTAACGCTTTTAAGTCATCGGCTGAAATGGTTGCTTTCTGATCGGCAATATTATTAATCCATTTAACTGCCTCAAATAGATGAGCAATGGCAATAGGCGAGTTGAAGTCATCATTCATGGCTTCGTACAGCTTACCTTTTAGTTCAGCTACGTTTACCGAAGATGTATCACTTGGCGTTAACTTTTCTAACTGCAGTATGGCTTTAGATAGTCGCTTCAGCCCTTTTTCTGCAGCACCTAATGCTTCATTAGAAAAATCTAAGGTGCTTCTGTAGTGTGATTGTAGAATAAAGAAACGCACTGTCATTGGGCTGTAAGCCTGCGTTAATTGGTAATTATCACCCGAGAATAATTCGTGGCAGAAAATTCCATTACCTAATGATTTTCCCATCTTCTGACCGTTGATGGTCACCATATTGTTATGCAACCAATAATTGGCAAAAGCTTGATCTGAATTCGCTTCAGCTTGAGCTATTTCACATTCGTGGTGTGGGAAAGCGTTTTCTAATCCACCTCCGTGAATATCAAAATTATCTCCCAAGTATTTCTGACTCATTACTGTACATTCTATATGCCATCCAGGATAGCCCATACCCCATGGGGAGCTCCACTGCATCAGATGAGATTCGTCTGCTTTTTTCCAAAGGGCAAAGTCAAGAGGAGTACGTTTCTCACTTTGAGCGTTGAGTATTCTATTCGCTGCGCCATCCATCATTTCTTCTACCTTCCTACCCGAAAGTTTTCCGTAATCGTGGTCCTTATTGTAGGTAGTTACATCAAAATAAACAGATCCATTTGCCTCGTAAGCAAACCCTTTTTTAATCAGTTCTTCTATGGCAGCTATTTGCTCGGGAATGTGACCTGATGGGCGAGGAGAGATATTTGGGCGCAACACATTTAGTGCATCCATATCTCTAAAATAGTTGTACATATATTTTTCGACCACTGCCATCGGATCTACCTTTTCTAATCGCGATTGTTTAGAGATTTTATCATCTCCTTCATCAGCATCATCCGTTAAGTGACCTACATCGGTAATATTTTGAACATATTTTACTTGTGGATAGGTGTGTTTTAAATAGCGGTAAACCAAATCAAAAGAAACGTATGATTTCGCATGGCCAAGATGAGCATCCCCATAAACAGTTGGTCCACAAACGTACATTCCAATGCTATTTGGATTGATGGGTTTGAAGGTCTCTTTCTCTCTAGTGAGGGTGTTGTATAGTTTAATTGTATCGGACATGGTTATTCTATTTCTGCTTGATTTCTATTACAAAAGTAATACTCTGAGTTCGATTATTAATGCTTTAGTAACGTCTAAGATCTGTTAAGCGGTATTTATATGGTTTATGCCCAAATTTGATTGTTTTTTGTGAACAGGTTTTTTTATGAAACTATCATGCTGAAAGCTGGTTTTCTCTTTTCATAATTTGCCGGATGGTTGAACTTGTCCGCTGTAAAGAGGAATTATCTTTTCGCGCAAACTTGCAGTCAGTGCGCATTCTTTTTTGGACTTACAATCCATGTTACTGTTTTAATCGGGGTTAATTAACTTTCAAAACAAACTATCCCCGAAAGTATTTTTTTACCTGAATAGCCCTCTCCTCTTTCACGATTATTTACCGCTTCGGAGCACATGCTTGTTTTTTAGAATACCCTGTGGAGCTAGATTGCCTTAAACGCTTACTGTTCTAAGGAGATATTTGCATCCCAAACAACTTCAAATTTTTCATCAGTCTGCCCTGTTCTAATCACTTTTTTAGAGTAGTTCGGAAGCTGCTTAACGATTATCTGATAGTCTGTTTTATTGCTCCACCATGGCAATTTGATACTCGTATTACTGTAATTAAAATCCAAGTTGTCAAACCCATGAATTCGCCTTTCTTCATTTAAATCAGCTACGTCAGATGGAGTGATATGCAGTAGAAAGCGCAAGTCTCTTGACTTTTGATTAGGCTGTTCATTAATATACCAAAGTTCATTGTCCTGTAAATAAAGCTTAAAGTTTTCGCTGCTTTGCGTTGGCGTGCGCTCCAATAGTGAATCGATTTTTCGATTGTTTTCAATGCCCTTAAGGGAATAGCTAATCAATAACCCAAAAGAAATTAGAATAAGTAAGCTCAAGTAAGTGAGCTTAATTTTTGCTGATGATTTTTTGAATTGGCTTATTAGTTCGCTTATAAAAATACGTATGCTAACTGAAATTACTGTAAAACCTAAGATTGCAAATGGCATATACCACACGATAAAATTCATGTGCGTATGTACATAGGAATGTCCTTTAAAAAGAGTGAACCAAGATAGAGGAGCCAGTATAGAAAACCAAGTTGTAACAATAAGTGCTTTGGCATTTGATTGGATCGAGCTACGGGTAGAAGGTTTGCTTTTTTGCCACATCAGCAATGCTGAAAATAAAGCAAACAAAAGAATTAATTCACCAAAATCAATAAACATAAAACTATCCCAAAATGGACTAAACACAGAAGTAAAGTCAAAGGCTACCCCATTCCAATAGGTTTGAAGTACTTCTGGCAAAGAAGCTTCTAATGATGCTGTGTATGTCGGATCTACTCCTATACCATCTCCGCTAGTTCGTTTCTGAAAAGAATGGATAATGTGGTTTACCCCATCTGATAAATGGCCTGTGATACTTGTGATCTGAATAACAAGAATAATAAATGATAGGAGCACAGCTGCTAAAGTTCCTGCTGTAAATACAAATCCTTTTTTTATAAATTCTCCTAAAGACCAATTATTCCGTACAGCGTAAAATATTAGAGCACAAGCTGTCATGATAACGGTGGTCGTAATGTACTCATATCCTGAAAATAAGCATTTTATAAAAAGCGCTACGAAAGAAATTAGAAAAAGCTTTTTGAATTCACCTTTAGATGAGTCATTTCTGTCAAAGAAAAAAAGAAGAGCAACCAATGGAAGGTAGAAATTCCACAAGGACCACCAAAGGTTTTTGCTGAACAAAGTAAGCCAATAGGAGCTGATCAGCATGAGCAGCGTTAAAAAAGCTGGCAGCAGGCCGAACTTCCGTTTTATCCAAAATAATAATGCAGTTAGGACTATTGATAACCCTATTACTGTGATTATCCAGAAAAAGCTCAATTTATTAGAATTACTCAATGGCAGTACTTTGCCAAGAATAGCGAACGTGATAGCTTGCCCACCAATTAGCGAGTTGTAAGTAGAGAATTGCTTTTTTTTGATAGCAATATTCCCCTCATACACTTGGTAGGCGTAATCATAGTTTTGGGTGTTTTCAGGAGCATCGTCAATAACACCTGTTAAGCCGCCTTTGTAGAAAATGCCCTCTTCTTCAGAAATAGCCAACTTTGCAATAACCATAAATTCGGTTACTTTGCGAAAGTGGTGCCAATCGCTCTCATTTTTAATGGTGTTAAAAGAATTTGAATAAAAGCCTGAAAAGAGGAGTAGCATCGAAATGCCTACAAAAAGAAAGTTGTTGAATAAGCCTTGATTGAGCTTCTCTTTCAAACTCTTTTTAGAAATCATATCAATACGTTAAGATGTGAAACAAACTTACCAAAAAACACTACACTGAAAGAAGCGATACTTATTTGGGTAGAAGAAGTTGCGTTTTAGGAAATTTGACGGCTTAGTTAATCGCTGTTGAGCCTGTTCGCGGGGGTTTGCAGTCCGTGTGTAAATTTTAATGGACTTGCAGTCCATATTACTGTTTTATCAGGGTTAATTAACTTCTAAAGCAAAGACCAAAATAAGTATATCCCTATCGGTAAAATCCCCTCCTCTTTCACGATCATTTTCTTGGACTGTAAGACCTAGCGGAAGGGTGTAAGTGTTTAATAAATAGCTCCTCTTAGTGTCGCTTATTGCTCTTCAATAACACCATCTCCAATATATCTTCCGTTTTTGAAAATTCTTATTTTCACGACTAGTCCATTTTCATCGTAATCGTACATTTTACCATCCATAAATCGATAGTCCTTAAATGAACCATCTTTAGCAATTTGCATGTTTTTATTGTACAGCTTAAAATAGCCATTTCCGGTAAACCCTCCTTGGTTGGGCTGTTCCTCTTTTTGAGCCTTCACATTGACAGAAGGAGCAGCTGCTATCTCCTTTTTTAAGTTACTTGAAGTTGGTTTTTTAGGCGCATACTCAGCATATGATTCTTTATCCATTTCTCCGTTAGCAAACTTTTTTACCGACTTTAGGTCACCATTGTCGTAATACTCTTTCAGCTCTCCACTCTCCTGACCTTGGGCCCAAGTGCCAACTATTCGTAGCTGCCCGTTTTCATGGTAGTATTTTTGCTCTCCTTCACGACGTCCGCTACTATTAAAATTAAATTCTTGAGAGATTTTACCGTTAGAGTGGTATCGTTTAAATTGGCCTGTATTTTTAGTGGTGCTCCAGTTCCCTTCTTCTTGTAATGCCCCATTTTCAAAATACAGTTTGTATGGCCCTTTTGGTCGGCTTCCTACAAAAGTGATCTCTGATTTTAGTTTGCCATTTGGGAAGTACTTTTTCCAAAGACCATATTTTCTGCTGTCTTTGTATTCGCCTTCCTCTTCTATGTTGCCTGCATTATTTTTGATTACCCAATACCCTTGCTTCTTATTTGCAGCGTCTATTTTATTTATTTCACCTGTTGGCTGTTGACTAAATATAGGCAATAGCATAAATCCGAAGATTAGGAAATTAAATAAATACTTCATTTGGGAAAGTCTTAATGTTTGATTTGGCCTATTTAGGGTTTAAATATATACAAAAAGAGGTAATTCAAAAAACCATTTTATGATAACTGCGCTATCATGTCTTCAGACATCTTTTTGAGGTCGTACTCCATTTTCCAGTCCCAATCTGTTTGTGCAGCTGAATCGTTAATGCTTGATGGCCAACTTTCTGCTATTTTTTGTCTAAAGTCAGGCTTGTAGGTGATTTCGAAAGAAGGGATAATTTTTTTAATTTCTGCTGCAATCTCTGAAGGGTTAAAACTAATTCCTCCAAGATTATAGCTGCTGCGAATTGTTAAACGTTCTCCATCAGCCTCCATCAATTCAATTGTAGCACGAATAGCGTCTTCCATGTACATCATCGGAAGGGAGGCATTCTCTTTTAGGAAACATTCATATTTGCCTTCTTTTATGGCTTTATGATAAATGTCTACAGCGTAATCTGTGGTTCCCCCTCCAGGTAGTGTTTTATAGCCAATTAGCCCTGGGTATCTTATGCTTCTTACATCTACACCAAACTTATTGTGATAGTATTCACACCATCGTTCTCCTGATAGTTTACTAATACCGTAAACAGTAGTAGGGTCAGTAGTGGTATGCTGAGGAGTCATTTCTCTTGGAGTATTTGGACCAAAAACAGCAATAGAGCTTGGCCAAAAAATACGTTTGATGTGTCCGTCTTTGGCTAAATTTAATACATGAAATAGGCTGTTCATGTTTAAGTCCCATGCAAATTCAATTTGCTTCTCTGCAGTAGCAGATAGTAAGGCGGCTAAATGATATACTTCGGTGATTTTATACTGTTGTACGATCTCAAATAGACGGTCTTTATCCAATGCGTTTAAGATTTCAAATGGACCTTGATCTCCAAAGTCTCTAATATCAGAAGACACTATGTTTTCTGAGCCATGCTTTTGTCTTAAATTATACACCAATTCTTGCCCTACTTGTCCACCAGCACCGATTACTAATACTCGTTTAGCCTCCATAATTATTATTTTTTGCCAAAAGTATTAAATATTATGGTTGATTGAGGACAAGTGCTTGCTTCGAGCAGTAAACAAACAATTTAATACACCTAAACAGTTTGTACTTGGATTAAACAAAAAGAGAAGAGTAGGTTCTTATTTATTGATTATTGTGTTATTTATTAGCATTTTGACTCGTGTTATTGGTGTGGCTTTACGTTGAGTAATTCGCTTTGTTAATTAACAAAAGTAAACGTATTGTTGAGGGTGGGTCGGTCTAAATTATCGGACTTATGCCCTGAATTTATTACCTTTGTATTGTAATTTATAGGTGATGGAATTATACAACAAATACGATAAAAACCTGCTAAAAGAAAAGTTGATGCAGGAAACCTTCCGGCGGGTTACAATTTCTTTTTACCGCTATGTGATGATTGATCAACCAAACGAACTAAGGGATGAACTGTATGCTGAATGGTCATCGTTAGGTGTGTTTGGTAGAACCTACCTAGCACATGAGGGAATAAATGCTCAAATGAGCGTTCCGGAGCACAGTTGGGATGAGTTTATGCTTAGGCTTCAAGCACGAAAATATTTTGAAAATATGCCTATAAAGCGTGCTGTGGAAGATGATGGGAAATCTTTTTACAAGCTAAAGGTTAAAGTTAGGACTAAGATAGTTGCTGATGGGTTAGATGATGGAACATTTGATGTAACCAATGTGGGACGTCATTTGTCTGCAAAAGAATTTAATGAAGCAATGGCTGATCCTGATACCATTGTAGTGGATATGCGAAACCATTACGAAAGTGAAATTGGTCACTTTGAGAATGCGATCTGCCCAGATGTTGATACATTTAAAGAAGAGTTGCCGGCAGTGGAAGATATGCTTAAAGGTAAAGAAGATAAAAAATTATTGCTTTATTGTACAGGCGGTATACGCTGCGAAAAAGCCTCTGCTTATTTTAAGCACAAAGGATTCTCTGATGTGAATCAATTGCATGGAGGCATTATTGATTATGCCCGACAAATTGAAGCTGAGGGTTTAGAAAATAAGTTCAAAGGTAAAAACTTTGTGTTTGACGAGCGACTTGGTGAGGCCATTTCGGGAGAAGTGATATCAAAGTGTCACCAATGTGGCGATGCATGTGATACGCATACAAATTGTGCTAATGATGATTGTCACTTGCTGTTTATACAGTGCCCAAAATGTGCCGAAAAAATGGATGGCTGTTGCACAGATGATTGCAAAACAATCGCTAACTTGCCCATTGAAGAACAACGCGCAAGAAGGAAGGGAAAAATAAAGCCAGACGCTCATGCAGTATACAAAAGTCGGGTAAGACCGAAGCTGAATCAGTCCATTTAAAGTGGATGCTGTAACTTTCTGAATGAGATGCCATTTTGGCTTACATTTAGTATGTTATTTTTAAAAGAACTAATAAAAACAAAACAATATGCCATTTTACCATAAACAAGGAAAGATTCCACATAAACGACACACTACCTTTAAAAAATCTGATGGAGGTTTGTATTATGAGCAGCTTTTTGGAACCGAAGGGTTTCATGGGATGTCCTCACTGTTATACCATGTTCACCGACCAACTATGGTGAAAGAGATTTTAGGAGCGCACGATGCAATGCCAAATGTAGCGGTGGAGAAAAACATGAAGTCTCGCAGGCTAAAAGGGTTTGACGTTAAAAGTGAAAAGGATTATTTATCGAGTCGCAAACCAATTATGGTGAATAATGACTTGAATATCGTTTTAGCTGCACCAAAAGAATCAACTAAGGATTACTTTTATAAAAATACAGATGCAGATGAAGTCATTTTTATACATAAAGGGTCAGGTAAGCTAAGAACACTAGTAGGGAACTTGGATTTTAGTTATGGAGATTATTTAGTTGTTCCTCGCGGAATGATTTACAAAATTGAATTTGACACACCTGATAATCGCTTGCTAATTGTAGAATCTTTTAGTCCGGTGTATACGCCAAAGAGGTACCGAAATGAGTTTGGTCAATTGTTGGAACATTCTCCATTTTGTGAGCGCGACATCCGTACGCCTCAAGATTTAGAAACACATGACGAAATGGGTGACTTCTTGATAAAAATTAAGAAAGAAGGAATCATTTACGATTACATCTATGCATCTCACCCTTTTGACGTTATTGGTTGGGACGGATATAACTATCCATATGCTACTTCTATACATGATTTCGAGCCAATAACTGGTCGTGTGCATCAACCACCAACTGTTCACCAGCAGTTTGAAGCACATAATTTTGTAATTTGCTCGTTCTGTCCTCGTTTATACGACTATCACCCAGAGTCTATCCCTGCACCTTACAACCACAGCAATATCGATTCTGATGAAGTCTTGTATTACGTCGATGGTGATTTTATGAGCCGAAATGATATTGAGGCAGGACAGTTAACCTTGCACCAAGGTGGAATACCTCATGGTCCTCACCCCGGCGCTTATGAAAGAAGTATAGGTCAAAAAGAAACTGCTGAACTAGCTGTAATGATTGACACATTTAAGCCACTAAAGTTAACCGAAGAGGCATTAATGATTGATGATGGGAAGTATTATAAATCTTGGATACATTAAATGATTCAGAATTTAGGTGCACAATGCAGAGCTATGTGGTAAGTAATAAGTGAATTATTGCTGGCTAAATGAGCTTTAAGGCAGGTACTATCTGAAAATAGAAGACATAGGGCTTCAAATGAATTCAGATAAAGAAAAAGGAATTATTCTAACACGAATTATAATTAAAATATGTCAACTGAAAAGAAAGAAATAAAATCGGTAGAATACGGATTAGAAAAAATATTTGAAGGAGCTCAAGATTTTTTACCGCTATTAGGAACTGACTACGTGGAGTTTTATGTAGGAAATGCAAAACAAGCAGCGCACTTTTACAAAACCGCTTTTGGGTTTCAATCGCACTCATACAGAGGTCTAGAAACTGGAAGTAAAGATTCTGTGTCTTATGTGTTGAAGCAAGATAAGATACGCTTGGTGTTAACTACGCCGTTAAGCTCAAAAAGTCCGATAAATGACCATATCGTAAAACATGGCGATGGTGTAAAAGTAGTCGCACTTTGGGTAGAAGATGCTCGAAAATCATGGGAAGAAACGACTAAGCGTGGTGCTAAGTCATACATGGAGCCTACTGTAGAGAAAGATGAGTATGGAGAAGTAGTTAGAGCAGGTATTTATACATATGGCGAGACTGTTCACATGTTTGTTGAGCGAAAAAATTATAATGGAGAATTTTTACCAGGTTTTGTTAAATGGGAATCAGATTATAATCCTGCGCCAACAGGACTTAAGTTTATCGATCACATGGTAGGTAACGTAGGTTGGAATGAAATGAATACCTGGGTTAAATGGTATGAGGATGTAATGGGGTTTGTTAACTTCCTCTCATTCGATGATAAGCAGATACATACAGAGTATTCTGCTTTGATGAGTAAGGTAATGAGTAATGGAAACGGACGTATTAAGTTTCCAATTAATGAGCCTGCTGAAGGTAACAAGCGTTCCCAAATTGAAGAATACTTAGATTTTTATGAAGGCCCTGGAGTTCAGCATATTGCTGTAGCAACGGATGATATCATAAAAACGGTAAGTGATTTGAGAAGCAGAGGAGTAGAGTTTTTATCAACTCCACCTGAAGAATATTACAGAGCTGTTCCTGGTCGACTGGAAGAGTTTAGTCATGAGTTAAAAGAGGACATAAAAACACTTATGGGTCTTGGAATCATGATTGATGCCGATGAAGAAGGGTATCTATTGCAGATATTTACAAAACCTGTTGAAGACAGACCTACTCTATTCTTTGAGATTATTCAGAGAATGGGGGCTAGAGGTTTTGGAGCAGGTAACTTTAAAGCACTTTTTGAGTCTATCGAAAGAGAGCAAATGAAAAGAGGAACATTATAACGGCGGTGTTTAAGCCTAAAAAAGCCTTTCTAGAAATTTCTGGAAAGGCTTTTTTTATTAAAATATCTTTACATGTTATACACGTCCTGTTTCTTGAAATGTAAAACTAATAAGTAATACACTACAACTCGATACTTATGCCGGTTTGACTTTCCGTATAGTTCGATTACCTTATCAATGGCTTTATCTAAATCCTCATTGTCTGGTAAGCCAAGCTTTTTCATAAGAAAACTGTTTCTTATGGTTGTTAACTCTCTTTCACTGCTACCAGAAACAGTTGCTGAGTCTGCTTTAAAAATAGCGGGACCACAACCAATCGTTACTTTAGTTAATAAATCGATGTTTGGGGTGATTCTGCACTTTTCTTTTAAATCGTTAGCATATTTAATGATAAGATCGTCGCGTTTACTCATTTTGGCTAGTGTTTTTGGTTAATATGAGTTGCAAAGAATCAAAAAGTTAAGGTGAATACTCATATTTATTCGTTAGGCTGTTTGAGTTTTTCGATGAATACATTTTTTTACGGTTTGACTGGAGATTAACCCAAATTTGGTCTGATTTAAATGGTTGAAAGTTGAAATTAGTTAGGGTATACCCTTAATTTAATCTTAACTTTTTACATTTTTTAAGAATAACTGTTGGTTTTTGTCGGGGAATGACGTTTTTTGTATTGATATTGTTGATTTTAAGTTATGAATTTCATCATAACGCAAATAATCAATGAGTTAATGTAAAAAAGCTTAAATATGAAATCAGTTTACAAGTTTTCTAATCTAGTATATATGAAATCAAAGTTGCAATTATTACTTTTTGTAGTAAGTGTATTGTCTGTATCCTCTGTGAAAGGACAATTAAATCAGTCTGAAGTACAGGCGACTATAGATTATACCGCTGGAACGTTACGTGTTTCTTGGACAGATGATCCTGGAGGTAGTAGTGTCTGTCGAGAGTATACACAAGAGGAGAAAATTTATTACAGAATAGGCTCAGGGTCTCGTCAAAAAATATTTGATAATACAACAGGTGGGTCATCTGCGCTCTCTTATGCAAACTTCAACAATCTTCCAGGAAATTTTTTTTCAAATCCTGTTACGATAACTTTTGAGGGTAAACATGGAAATGCAAAAGGGTCTTGTGGAAACCCTTTAATTCCTTCAATTATAAATATAAATGTACAAACTAGGATAGACGACCCCCAATCACCAAGTGCGGGTACTGATGTCTCTTGTGATAACGTTCCCATCAGTTGGTTATCACCTTCTATTGTTGCCGGTGCGCCAAATTTAAAGTTTGAGATTTCACGAAGAGAGGCAAACACTTCAGGCTCTTTTACAAAAATCAGAGAAGAGTCTTCTACTTCATACCTTGATCAAACATCTTCGCCCGGAGTAGAGCAGGAATACAAGATTCAAACTGTAATGACTTACTCGAATAATAGGGTAGCTAAAAGCCCCGGAGTTAGGGTTAATGGTAGGAAAATCGGACTTTCAGGAAATCCATCAGGTTTGTACATAGACCAAGCTAATTGTAATGGAGCTTTAGACGTAAATTGGAACTGGGCTAGTTCTAATAATCCGAGTAATTTTGAAATAACCCGGGCTACCAATTCAGCTTTAACTTCGAATGTTCAAAAGTTTGTTGTTTCAGGATCAGACCGTGCTATTCGTGATAATGCGGCCGTTTCGGGAGCAAAATATTATTATAGAGTTATTGCTACCGGTTCTTGTCCAAACCGCTCTACACCGATAGTTTCTACACCAACTTCAGTCGAATCTCAGGTCGGTCTTGGTGTTCCTTCTGCTACTAGTGTATCAAGCTTATCCATTGATACGCTTAGAAGAGAAGTGACAGTTAACTGGGTTGATAATTCATTAATGGAAGAGGGCTTCAAAATTGTTAGGCAAGGAGCAACAGGGCAAGTTGAATTTGATGTAAATGAGAATGTGACGAGTTTTGTTGATAATTCTGCAGATATCTGTCAAAATCTAACTTATAAGGTAAAAGTATTCAATTCATGTAGAACAAATGGAATTATTTCAAGTAATCAAAAACAAACATATATACCTGCGGATATTCAAAATGTTTTCAATAATACCGGGAATATTGCAGAGGCAAGTGACGGCGAGTTTGGTGATAGAATAGAACTGAAATGGAAAACACCTACAAGACAAGTTGATGATTGGCATATTTATCGTATTAATCCTTTGATTAATGATACCACTTTCGTGTCAAGTGTTATAGGTAGTTCAAGGTTTTACTCTGACAATACAGCAAATGCTAATACATTATATGAATATCTTATTGAGGGTGTTACTGATTGTGCAGGTAATACATTGTATTCTAATACCACCAAGGATATAGGGTTTAGATTAGCTTTTGGGACAGTTAATGGACAAGTTACTTATGATGGAGGTACAGCTGTTGAAGGAGTGAAAGTTGTTGCTGAAGCTGCATCAGGAGTTAGCGGAACGTCAGGTGGCTTTAACGGGTCTTCGGCTTATGCGGACGCCTTAAATCCTTTAAAGCTTCAAACTGACTCAATGACTTTAATGAGTTTTATAAGACCTGCTGATTTAAGCGGCAAAAAAGTAATTGCTTCAAAACGATCAGGTACTTCAGGTTGGGAATTCTTTTTAGATGGAAGTTCCTTAAAAATGACAGTTGGAAATCAAACTATTACTGCAAATTCGTCATTTATCGTTGCAAATAACTGGTTTTCAGTTGGCTGTTCATCCTCGGGAGATACGCTGAAACTATATGTAAATGGAGATCTAGTTGCCTCCGCAGCTTCTTCTCAATCACCGTTGAACACTTCTAATAATTTTTTAATTGGAAAGAATAGTGCAGGTAATTTCTTTAAAGGTCAAATTGATGATTTAAGATTTTACAATAGATCCCTTTCAGAGACTGAAGTATCCAGATCTTTTGATGTTTATATCAATCCATCAATGGAAGGTCTTGTTGGGTATTGGAGGTTTGATGAAGGGTTTGGAACTAATGCATATGATTATTCTAAAACACTTTTGACACCCAATAAGAATCATGCTCAGCTAAATGGAGTTGTATTTAGCAATAGTAAGCCAAGTTCTTCGCAACTTTCTGCAGGAGCATACACTGATGAAAGAGGAAGCTATTTTATCCCATTTATCCCTTATTTAGGTAATGGCGATAACTTTATTGTAACGCCCTCTTTTGGAACGCATACTTTTACCCCCGCTACAACCACATTGTATATAGGTGGTACAACCCCAAATTTTTCTGCTATAGACTTTCTTGACAACTCATCATTCACCGTTACTGGGTCTGTGAAATTCGCAAATTCTACATGCTTTGTTAAGGATATATTTATTCTTGTGGATGGAGAAGTAGTCATTCAAAATGGTACTCCTGTTCAGACAGATGCAAATGGACAGTTTAGCCTACAAGTGCCTATTGGCCCTCACGTAATTACTGCAGAGAAGCAAAATCATACGTTTTCGATTGGACGATTTCCTTCCTCTGGAAATTATAATTTTCAGCAAAACGAAGCTTTAAATCCATTTATTGATAACTCCTTATTTAAGGTCGTTGGTAGGGTTGCCGGTGGCGGAATTCAGCAGGATTTACCTCCTGGATTAGGTAGAGGAACCAATAATATCGGAAAAGCGACAATCCGATTTGTCTCGCAACAAGGAGGTGGTTGCATGGATACTACAATAACTACTGACAGCGCAACAGGAGAATACGAAATCTATCTTCCTCCAATGAAGTTTTCAATACCTGACTTCAGCGTAACTAACAACCTGTCAATCCAGTTTGAAAATAATGCACTGCTTGATTTGGCACAAACACCGCCTACACAAACAGAGTTAGATACTCTATTTAAGGATTCTGTAGGCGTAAAAAAAATTGTTCGTATCGATACTAGTTCCTTTAATAAGCAGTTAGATTTTATATATCTGGAGGCCCCTGTGTTAGATATAGTAGGCCCTAACTTTGGACGTTTATATGGTTCTGACAGTGTATCTGTAAGTGTAAACAACACCAAGATAGATGTCCCGGCCAACTCCATAGGACTACCTTACCCTATTTTCGAAGAGAATAAACAGTATGAATGGAATATTTTGGCAAATGAAATTTATGTTAATAAGGATGTGGATCCTTTAGATCCTGACATGTGGATAAATGATAGTGTGCCATTGTCTGAAGGTAAGTTCTTAATAAGAAATAATTTAGCTGTAGAGCAAACAAAAGAAATCGAGATAATTCCAACAGATAACTTTAATGGAATTCAGCGGTACAGATTTTCGGCAGGTCAAGCTAATACTTCTAGTGATGCATTGACCCCACGATATAGTTTTACTAAAACCTTTGAGATTACTTTAGTAACTCCTAAATATACTATACAATGGGAGCCTAATGCAGGTGATGGTACACCATCACCTCTATTTAGAGGGGTAGTTTTTGGAGGAAGAGCCTTAGGGAATGCTTTCGCAACTAAGGGACCACAAGTAGTTACAATGATTTTAAGAGATCCACCTGGATCAAATAGCTCCTCATCATGGGAGAAAGATGTAACGCATACCACTACAAGTACATTTGAAACAGATTTTGGAGGGGCATTTCAGTTACAGAAAGATATTAGTTTAGGTGCATCTTTTTCTGTAGGTTTAGGTTATTCCACTAAAACAGAGATTAGTAATAACCTGAAATTACAACTTCAATTTGAAACCTCTGTAAATACCAATAATGAACATGTTGAAAGCGTTACTCGGGGTGTTTCACTTAGCACAAGCTCTGATCCAGAATATGTAGGACCTGATGCTGATTTATTTTTTGGTAGGTCAATGAATATGGATTTTGGTCTTTCTCAAGTGATTACTCTGATTGATACGTCCCTGTGTGGAGGAGCGAATACTGATTGCTTTGGAAGTCCTGTTTATTATAATGGTAATGCATTTAAACTTGGATCTACAAAAACAATGTTTGTTGTTCCCGGAGGATATGGGACCGAATTTGTTTATACACAAAAAGGAATAGAAGACCTTGTAATACCCAGACTTGTTAGCCTAAGAGATCAATTACTAACATCAAATTCCAACTATACTTCTTTGCTGACTGCAGGTAATTCTAATTACGGAAGAAGTAATGATGATCCGGTGTTTGCTGCTAGTGCTACTCCTGATCCTGAAAAAAGTAGTAGAGAGGATAGTTTGGGAGTGAGTTATCACTTTACAGGTTATGGAACTAAAGATACTACCGTGATTGACACCTTGAACTTCCTTCAAACAAGATCTAGAGTTGTTACTGTGGTTACAGGAGTAGATAGTGTTTGGTGGTATAATCGACAGATAAAGTTATGGGAAGATGCTATAGCTCGAAATGAACGAGAAAAGGTGCTTGCAAATAGTTCAAATCAGGATAGAAATGTTTCTTACCAAGCCGGAGCTTCTATTACTTATACTAACTCTTCATCAATAGAAGATACACGTACTCGAACCTATAATTTTAACATCTCTGAAAGTGCTACTTTAAAAATTGGTGCAAAAATCGGAGGCAATGGAGTTGAAGTAGAACAAGCGTTGAGTTTAACTCAAAATATTAGCAAAGGATCTTCTTCAACCACAGCGACAACAACTACATTTAGTTATACTTTTGACGATTCTGATGGAGGAAATGATTTTACTGTTGATGTATTTAATTCAAAGGATGGTTTCGGCCCTATTTTTAAAACTAGAGGTGGGCAAACTTCTTGTCCTTATCAAGGAGAAAGTAGAACTAAATACTTCAGACCTGGAACTATTATTGATCAAGCTACCATTCAATTAGAGCAACCGAGAATAACTGCTTCGCCTTCAAAAGTATTTAATGTTCCGGCAAATGCCTCAGCTGTTATTAATCTTAGTCTAATTAATGACGGTCCTGAGGATAATATTTATGATTTAAAGGTATTAGAGAATACAAATCCAAATGGAGCTATTTTAAAGATTGACGGAATTAGTCCAAATAGAGGCTTTGCTGTCCCTGCTGGAACAGCTATTTCAAAACAACTTCAAATTGAAAAAGGGCCAAATCATATCCATTATGATAGTATCGCACTGGTTTTTCATTCTCAATGTCAATATGCATTTGGTACTGCAAATTATGAAGATATTGCTGATACTGTTTACATTTCAGTTCAGTTCCTCCCTTCTTGTACTGATATCGATATTACTAGTCCTGGAGATCAATTTGTATTGAATAATGACTTTAATAGTAATCTGCCTGTATTAATTTCAGGTTACGATATTAATTACGGAGGTTTAGAAAAAATTGGTCTTCAATATAAGCCATCTGCACAATCATCTTGGGTTACTTTAGGAGAAGAGTGGTTTAAGGACACAAACGATATAAATACACGGTACCCAAATCATCCTAATCCATTGAGGATTCCTACTAATCAATCTTATATCACGTATAATTTTAATATGGAACAGCTAATTGATCAGCCATACCAGTTAAGAGCTGTTGCCACTTGTCTGATACCAGGAAATCCTGATAAAGATGAGTATTCGTCAGTAATTGGTGGACTTGTTGATCGAGTAAATCCACATCCATTTGGGACACCATCTCCGGCAGATGGTGTATTAGATCCTAATGATGATATCTCTATTCAGTTTAATGAGCCAATTGAGGCAGGCTCACTTACACTTGATAACTTCCAGTTGACTGGTGTTGTAAATGGGCAAGAAGTACGCCATGACAAAGTAGTCTCTTTCGATGGTGCTACTGATTACCTAGAAGTAGCTAATGGATTTGATTTTGCTAGCGAAAGCTTCACAGTAGAGTTTTGGGCGAAAAGAAACGTTTTAGGAACAAAACAAACGGTTATATCTCAAGGAGCCACTGCAAACAACCATTTTTCAATCGGGTTTAATACCGCTAATAAAGTAGAAGTTACCATTGGGAACCAAACGTATGCTTCCAACTTTACAATCTTAGACGATACTACGTGGCATCACTATGCTGTGGTATATGATAAGACAGGGTTGAATCTAGACATATCTGATCGATCAAGTTCATCTACTCAGAATAGTACAACTAATAACTTCTTTGCAAATTATGTGAGTGGAGGAAAGACTTATTTTGGCAAAAGTGCAGTAACCAATAGTGACTTCTATTCAGGTAGTGCACATCAATTTAGAATTTGGAATCGTGCCTTAACTCCATCTGTCATTTCAAGTAGGTTAAACAATAATCTAACAGGGAGAGAGCCCGGTTTAATTGGGTGTTGGCCAATGGAAGAGGGAAGAGGAGTTCTTGCACAAGATGTTGCTAGAGCAAGAAATGCTCAAGTTTTTGCACAATGGGAGTTGAGTCCAAAAAGTAGCAGTGCCTTTTTTGATGGAGTTGATGACTTCGCCCTTTTAGATAGTGCAGGAACCTTAGCAGCTACCTTCGAAATGGATTTAACTATAGAATTTTGGTTTAAAACTTCAGGAGGTAGTCCAATGACTTTCTTATCTAATGGTAGTGGCCGATTTTTATCAAATGACATCAATAAAAATGGGTGGAGCATAGAGCTAGATGCAAATAATACAATTAGAATTAAAAATGATAGTGTAGATTTTGAGGGTGTCACAACAAATTTT
Organism: uncultured Acidiluteibacter sp.; assembly: GCA_965656555.1. Classification (GTDB taxonomy): domain Bacteria; phylum Bacteroidota; class Bacteroidia; order Flavobacteriales_E; family Vicingaceae; genus Acidiluteibacter. Next base: position 20,490 of record CBFHLF010000008.1, read on the forward strand.
GCCGATAATAACTGGCATCACTTTGCATTGGTTGTAAATCGATTAGCAAATACAACTGTATTTATTGATGGCCTTCAGCAAAATTCAATTAGCTCTGATAACTTTTATGGTTTCGGTGCTCCTAAGTTGGCAGTTGGTGCTAGGTATTCTACCAATGGTATTGTTGACACTTATGATCAACATTTCAATGGTTTTATTGATGAGGTTCGTATTTGGAATTCAGCTAGGTTAAAAGATAACTTGGAGCTCGATCGGTTTAATCGTCTTAAGGGAGATGAGTTTGGTCTCCTTGCTTACTATCCTTTTGAGCGCTTTGAGATAGAGCTAGGGGTGCCAAAGTTAACCCCATCATTTAAAGACGTCTCTCCAAGCTTACTGAACCTTGTTGCTCAAGGCGGTGCTTTGGTGACGAATAATGAATCTCCTGCAATTGCACTACAGAGACCTGTTAAGAATATCAATTTCACGTGGAGTGTCAATAATGATAAGATAGTAATCAACACTAACGAAGCACCTGCGAATATTGAGAATGTTACATTAAATATTGCAGTCAAAAATGTAAAAGACTTGCATGGAAATGTAATGCAATCGCCTAAAACATGGATTGCTTTTGTAAATAAAAATCAAGTGCTTTGGCAAGATGTTCAAAAAACGTTAACTAAAGAGTTAAATGATACTTTGACATTCTCTACTCGAATTGTGAATAATGGTGGAGAGGTTAAAAACTTTACCATTTCAAATATTCCAGCTTGGTTGACTGTTACTCCTAGTACAGGTACAATTGCTCCACTTAGCACTCAAACTATTCGTTTTGTAGTGAATCCAAGTATAAATATCGGTGACTATAAAGAAGACATTGTGTTGTCTACAGATTTTGGATACAACGAGAAATACTTAGTCAACTTAAAAGTGACTAAACAATCTCCAAACTTCTATGTAGACCCTACTCTCTATCAAAAGAGTATGAATGTAATCGGTCAGATAAGAATTAATAATACTGTTTCTGCAAACCCTGATGACAAATTGGTAGCATTTATCAATGGAGAAGTTAGAGGTGTAGCTAACCTTCAGTATATGGAAGCTTTTGATAAGTATGTCGCCTTCTTAGATGTATATAGTAATACATCAGATAGTGTTTATTTCCAAATATGGAATGCCTCTAAAGGTGAATTACACACTGAAATTAACCCTGTGTTATATTTTGTAGATAATCAGTTAATCGGTTCTCCATTTAATCCACAAATGTTTGATGCGTTTGACAATGTATCTAAGCCGATTGTATTGAAGGATGGGTGGAACTGGGTTTCATTCCCACTTTATGACAACCATATGAATTCGTTGGCAACGTTCTTTAATGAAGTAAATTTCAGCGAAGGAGACATGGTAAAAACTATTGGAAATAATGCAGTGGCCCAATATAGCACAACAGCAGGGTGGGTAGGAAACTTGCTGAATGATGGTATTAGAAATGACAAGTCATACCTCATTAAAATATCTCAAGATGATACGTTGGATTATAAAGGCTTTGCAATTGATCCGGATACTGTTACCATAACCGTCGACTCAGGATGGAATAGAATTGGATTTATTTCACTTAGAAATATGCAAATAAATACTGCACTAGCTAACTACAACGCTCAGACAGGGGATATAATAAAAGCGCAAGGTAGGTTCTCTTATTATACGCCTAATTTAGGTTGGGTAGGTAGCTTACAAGTATTGGAGCCTACCAAAGGATATCTTTTAAGTGCTAGTGCTCCTTCGAGCTTCGTATATCCACGCTTGGGATTACTTAGAACTAAATCAAAAGTAGAAGCCCAGGCTAATTTAGAAGCTTACCTTCCTAGTGGGTACCAATTAAACCCATATCAATACGAGGCAAGCACGGGCGCTATTATTTCAGTCGATATCTGTGAGGAGGTTCTTCAAAATGAGAACATTGTTCTAGCAGCTTACGCTGATGGTGTATTAAGAGGCCTTTCAGAATCTGCAGTATCGCTTTCTAATGAGTTACAACCACAGTATTATATCTCTGCTTATGGTGTTAGTGGAGACCAGTTTACTTTTGAACTGATCGATACTTTGAGAAACCAATCAATTCCACTTTCTGGTCGTATTTCATTCGAGAAAAATCGAGTAGAGGGTACTCCTGATGAGCCGGTTGTATTAATTACTAAAGGTGCTGTGAATTGTGACTTGTACAAATCAGCTCCAACAGAAGCGGCTGCTTCAGGCTATGTATATCCAAACCCATTCAAGGATGAGTTAAATGTAACGGTACCCTCCGATATGGGAGAAAAAGTAGAAATTAGTTTGGTTGATGGATTTGGTCGAGTAATCTATTCAGGATTTGCAGCAAAAGGCGAACTGTTAGATTGGTCAAGTGTAGCCAAAAACACCACCATGCTACCTGCGGGAGTTTACTTCATTCGTTTTTCAAATGATAGCGCATTAAAAGTAGAAAAAGTAGTTAAATACTAATTTAATTTTACGAGCATATTACTAGCGGCTGAGGATAGTCGCTAGTAATAGTTTAAACCAATTGATGTTTGTTTCAACTAAATCATTTAGAGTAGTAAGCCAAAGAATAAACAACCATCTTAAATAGAAACCATCGAATAATAAATAAATATGAAGCAATTACAAAAAATGATTAGTGCAATACTAATTTTGGGTGCAGGTAGCCTATTTGCCCAGTCACCTACTTGGAATGTAAATCCCAGTGCATTTCAGTATAATATGACTGTTACTGCCAGCTTAGATGTAAACTGTGCTGAACTTACCAATCCGTCTAATAAACTAGGAGCATTTGTTGGTGGTGTTCTGAGAGGTACTGCAAATACTTCCAATGTAATAAACGGAAAGTATATAACTACCATGTCTGTGTATAGTAATGCAGTTAGTGGAGAAACGGTAAATTTTCAGTTCTACGATGTTGCTTCAGATTCTATTTATATGAGCGTAGACAGCATATTGTTTCAAGATAATGCAATTTATGGTACACTAGCTTCTCCATTTATTGTAAAAACAAATAATGCACCAACTTCACTTTCGATTTCAAATGATAGTATCCAAGAAAACATAGCAACTGGTCAAGTTGTTGGCACTCTTTCTACAGTTGATGCTGATCAGGGGCAGAGTCATACATATACACTTGTTTCAGGAGTTGGGTCAACTAATAATAACAGCTTTTCAATCGTGAATGGTCAATTGATAGCCAATTTTGTAGCTGATTTCGAGAATAAGAATAGTTACACTGTCCGTCTGAGAGCTACCGACTCTGAAGGATGCTTTTTGGAGCGTCAATTAACAATCATTGTTAAGAATACCAATGATGCGCCATCTGCAATTACATTGTCCAATGCAGCTATTGATGAACAAATGCCCGCTAATTCAGTGATAGGACTGCTTACAGCAACTGACCAAGATGCCAATGAAGTATTTACCTATTCATTAGTGAGTGGAGCAGGTAGTGCTGATAACAGTAAATTCAATGTTTTTGGGAATTCACTTCGAGCAAATCAAGTATTTAATTTTGAAACCCAGTCTACTTTTACTATTCGAGTTCGAGTAACTGACCGTGCAGCTAATACATTTGAAGATAGCTTGCTAATTATTGTAAATGATTTGAATGATGTTCCAACAGATTTGCTATTGTCAAAAGATAGCGTTCAAGAAAATAGAGCGCAAAACTTTTTAGTAGGAACTCTCTCAACTGTAGATGAAGATGCTGCTCAAACACATGCTTATTCTTTTGATAATATTCCTGGTAATGATAATGCGAACTTCTTAATAGTAGGTGACCAACTAAGGACTAGTACTGTTTTTGACTATGAAGGAAGGAAAGAATACTTTGTATATGTTCAAACGAACGATTTAAGTGGTGGGTTGTATACCAAGTTGCTGACAATAAGAATTATCGATGCGAATGATGTGCCAACAGATTTGCTCTTAAGCAATGCAAGCGCTAATGAAAATATGCCTGCTGGCTTATTTGTTGGTAAATTGAATACTTTAGATCAAGATACTTTTCAGATTCACACCTACAGTTTAGCTAATGGAGTAGGCGATGCTGATAATGCTGACTTTACAGTAAGAAATGACTCCTTATTTACGGCAATTATGTTGGATAAGAATTTAAAACCACAACACAGCATTCGTATTGCTACGGATGACCAAAACGGTGGTGTCTTTAGTAAAGCCTATACCATCTTTGTAAAAGATGTCAATAACCTGCCATCCAGTATCTCTCTATCAAATGCTATTTTTCCTGAAAATACGCCTATTGGAGGCCAAGTTGGAGTGCTTAGTACTGTTGATGCCGATTTAGGTGATGTTCATACATACTCTTTGGTAGCAGGAGCAGGTAGTACAGATAATAGCAGCTTTCAAATTGCAGGTGATCGGCTACAGACTAGAGTAGCTTTTAATTTTAATCAACAGCAAGACTTTACTATTCGAATAGAAACAAACGACGGGTTTGGCGGAACATTTCAAGATACGTTTAATATTAGCGTAACCAATTCAAATGATGCTCCTACAGATATTATGCTATCTCCGGCATCATTCAACGAAATGGTTTCACAAAACACCACGATCGGTTTATTGAGCTCTTCTGATGCTGATAGTACCGATACACACAGTTATAGTTTTGTTCAAGGAACTAATGATAATAGCTCATTTGTTATTTCGGGTGACCAATTAAGAACACAAGGACAATTTGATTTCGAGACAAAACAACTCTATATTATTGAAGTAAAAACGACTGATGCTTTGGGGTTAAGTTATACACGTCAATTAACAGTTAATGTATTAGATAGCAATGACGCTCCAACAGCCTTAGCGCTTTCGAACGATAGTATTGATGAGCAGCAACCAGTAGGAACCTTTGTGGCAAACTTATCTACTACCGATGCTGATGCTGCTGACAGTTTTACATACTCCTTAGTTGCAGGGCAAGGGGCTTCTGATAATGGATTATTTCGAATTAATGGACAATTTTTAGAAACGGATTCTGTTTTGAACTACAATAATCAGAGAAAAAGAAATGTGCGAATTAGAAGCACAGATACGGGAGGAAAGTTCACAGAAAAAGATTTTGTAATCAACGTGGTCAATAAAAATGATAACCCAACTGCTTTATTGATTTCAGATACGACAATCATCGAGAATAGTGCTGTGGGAACTCGAATAGCTAGCTTTACTTCTATTGATGCCGATAACGCAGAGACTTTCACTTACACACTTGTAAACGGATTAGGAGATGCAGACAATGGCAAGTTTTCAATCCAGAATGATGAACTATTCTCAGCATCTACTTTCGATTTTGAAACAAAGAGTTCGTATAGTATTCGTGTAAGAACTACAGATTCTCGAGGTGGTATATTTGATGAGTCTTTCTCAATTTCAGTGCTGAATGATAATGAGCGTCCAACTAGTTCTGAGCAGTCTTTTTCGGTGGAAGAGAATCTACCATTAGGTAGTTTTGTTGGACAGGTTATTGTTGATGATATCGATAATGGAGATGTACTTACTTATCAATTAATCAGCGGTACAGCTCAAGTTTCGGTTGATCCCTCTTCGGGTGAATTATCCACAGCATCCTCTTTCGATTACGAATCTGTAAGGTCTTATGATATTCTCCTGCAAACTTCTGATGCAGGCGGATTAAAGGATACTACCATGATTACCATCGAAGTGCTTGATAAAATCGAAGGAACATTGCCAGCAGCAGGTTACTTTTCACCAAATGGAGATGGATACAACGATACGTGGGAAATTCAAAATGTATCACTATATAGCGATTATAAATTAGTGATTTTTGCTACAACAGGAGAAATTATTTTTGACAAAAGTGCCAACTATACTAATGATTGGGATGGTACCTACAATGGAGAGCAACTGCCTGATGGGGTGTATTACTACTTTTTACAGAGTAATAGCAACTCATCTGATATTTATAAAGGAACCATAACATTAAAAAGATAGACAAAATGAAAAAAGGATTATTAATTGCTGCATTAGCAATAACTAGTTTTAGTTATGGTCAAGAACTATCACATAACTATTATAATTATATTTTAAATAGATTTAATTTAAACCCCGCAATTGCAGGAAATAATGGGAATATTTCTGCTATGCTAAACACCAAAACTTATCTATCAGGATTTAGTGGAGCGCCCCGAAATACCATGTTTGGCTTACACGCTCCGATTAGCCTTAATCAGGGTGCAGGATTACGGGTTGTTTCCGATCGTAGAGGTGGATTTGAAGTGGATAAGTACGACGCTGCTTACAGTTACCAAATACAGCTTGACGACAGACAAGATCTGCGTTTTGGGATTTCTGCAGGTGCTATCACAAGAAAATTAAACACTTCTGGTATTGATAATATAGATTTGCTCAATCAGAATGACCCTACTTTAGCAGGTGGTTATTTAAATGAAACAAATTTCATTGCAGGAGTTGGTTTGGTATATGATTTTGATAACCTACAAGTTGGCCTTAGTGCTCCGCATTTAATTCAAGGAAGTGAGCCAATAAGTGAGTACATTGTAGGATCTGCATCTTACAGATATGAGTTTGAAAATTCTCCTATCTCTGTTACTCCTACGTTTATTTACCAGAATATACCCACAATAGAAAACCAATTTGACGTCCTTGTAAAAGGGGAATATGACGAAAAAGTGTGGGCAATGGCAGGTTATCGATCTAATAATAACTTAACTTTTGGTTTGGGTTTTGACCTTGGGCCTTTTGGATTAGGTTATGCATATGAGATGTCTAATTCGGACTTAGAAATGATTGGAGGTGGCTCCCATGAAATTGTAATTCAAGTAGCATTTAAATCGGCCAATCAAAAGAGAAAGACCGCACTTGTTCGCACCTTAGATGATTATGTCGCACGTTTCGATGCAATGATTAATGATAAGGATAATAAGTACAATAGGGCTCAAGTACAAAGCGAGATTCAATCCATTCGAGCTGAGTTGAACAAATTGGAAGATTCCAATGATAAAGCTACAGCGAAGATTGTTGAAAAGCGTTTGGTTACTATTGAGCAGCAAATTATCGCATTAGAAAAAAAATACGCTAAGTAATGAAGAATGTAATAATAGCACTTG
>CBFHLF010000009.1:0-26635 GCA_965656555.1 uncultured Acidiluteibacter sp.
TTTTGATCTCGCCAACTTGAGCTTCAAATGCAGCATCATTAAATGGCTTAACCATAGCCCCTTCAACGAACCATCCTAAATCGCCACCTTCTTGACCAGACGCAACATCATCAGAATTATTCATTGCAATAGTATCGAACGGCTGACCAGCGTTAATTTCAGCGAGTAAACTGTCTGCAATTAAATTAGCTTCTTCGATAGAACGTTCTTGAAGTGCCACTAAAATGTGCTGAGCTTTAACAGAGTCGGGACCTACTTTTTTATCCAATAATTTCTGGATTCTTGTTTCAGATGAAATCTCAAATGGCATGGTTGTAAAGCCGGGCTCTTGCGCAAACAAAGACGTATCATAACCCGCAGGAATCGTTTTCATAGAGTAATACTTCGGATCAAAACCTTGGTCAGAGTTGTTCACTAAAAATAAAGAATCATTATTTGTTGACTTGAACTCTTGATACATTTCGTTGGCCCACTTTCTTACTAAGGCTACGTCTGCTTCAGATGGAGTAATGTTAAATGGCACATACTCAATTTTCTTAGATGCCTCTTGGATGTAATCATCTTTATGCGCATTGTAATAATCCTTCAGCTCAGCATCTGTAACGCTGATAGCAGTATCAGAAATATCATTGTATCGCTTCATTACATATTTTACAGTCATCGAACGATTAGTCGCTAGATTCTTTTGCTCTACAGCAAAATTTGTAGCATACAGACCTTTAGAAATAAGTGTATTATATTTTTGAATTTCACGATCACTTTTAAGTGCTTGCTCAAAGTTAACCCACTGCGATTTTCCTTCTGGGTTTTGATCCAATGTTTGGATAAAACGAACTACATCAGTTGGATTAAACTGCCCAGTCTCAGGATTAGTAAATGCCTGACGTACCTGTGGATGAGGATTATTACCTTGAACCATATCAAATAATTCTTTGGTAGTAACACCAACACCCAGTTCCTCAAACTCTCGGTCTAAAACTACTTGGTTTAACATTTGATCGTAAACCTGCTGACGAATAGCATCTCTTGTTTCATCCGTCACAGGCTGATCAGGTTGATTAGTTTTAAAGTTTTCAGTAGCAATTTGTACTTGATTCTGAAAATCTTGTGCAGCAATTCCTGTTCCATCTACCTCTGCAATATTTCGAGTTTGAGAAAACGAAGCACCAGATCCAATTAAGTCAGTCATCACAAAGGCAATGATTGCACCTCCAATTAATATTAGTACGAGCGTGGATCGCTCTCTAATTTTTCCAATTATAGCCATTTCTGTATGTTAAAATTTATGGGTTGCGAATATACGATTGATTATGGAATTAATAAAGCAAATTATTCTTCTGATTTATCGGTCTCTATTCGAATAAGTTCTATCCTGTTATCACTGACTTTCACTACAGTGAGCAGAAAACCTCCGATATAGCATTTGGTATCTGCTTTGGGGATACTTTCATGGTCTGAAATCACTAATCCTGCAAGTGTTTCATAATTATCCCCTTCAGGAAGATCTAACTTGTAGGTATCATTTAAGTAGTCGATTTCTAAACGTGCTGAAAACAAGTATTCTGAATCTGAAATCACCTCTTCGGTCAATTCTTCCTTATCATGCTCATCTTCTATTTCTCCAAAGATTTCTTCCATCACATCCTCGATAGTTAAAATACCTGAGGTACCACCAAACTCATCTACTACTACAGCAACGCTTTTACGCTGTGTAATAAATAACTCTAGTATCTCGTTCGCTGACATGGACTGCGGAATTATTAATACCGGTAACAAAATTGACTTAATTGACTCAGGCCGCTTAAACAACTCAAAAGAATGAACGTAGCCAATAATATTATCAATATTATCCCTATATATAAGCACTTTAGAATACCCTGACTCAATAAAAACTTGCCTTAATTCTTGAATACTTTGCTCTACCTCCATAGCCATGATTTCCGTTCTAGGAATCATACATTCTCGTGCTTTTACTTTTGAAAAGTCCAGTGCATTCTGAAAAATTTGGATTTCATGATCTACATCTTCCTCCTCATCGTCTATTCTCTCAGTAGCATCTCGTAGATAATGTTCTAAATCTACCCTTCCAAAATTTAAATCTTCTTTGACATTTTCCATGCGGAAAACATACTTTAAAATTAACTCTGATAATCCTATGATTAAGAACATCGGAATAAGTAAAATATAGTAAAGGAGCCCGATAGGTAGGGCAAAAAACCGAAGTATAGAATTAGGATTAATCCTAAAAACTGTTTTAGGCAAAAACTCAGCTGTAATAAGGATTACAATGGTAGATGCTGCTGTTTGAACTAACAATATGATACTCTCATTACTCGTATACGCACCTATTATCGGCTCAAGTATTTGCGCCATAAAAATACCATAAATAACTAGTGCAATGTTATTTCCAACTAACATTGCTCCAATAAATCTGGAAGGGTGTTTTAAAAACTTTGAGAGAATTGCAGATAAGATATCACCTTGCTTGGTATCTAATTCAATCTTAAACTTATTCGCTGTTACAAATGCTATCTCCATACCTGAGAAGAAGGCGGAAAGTATAAGCGTGATTAAAATAATCCCCCAGACGTAATTATCCATAATGACAATTGATTCTATTCAAATGTAATAATTATTGTTCGGAGTTTTTTTGCTCTTCTTGCTGACTCGCGAGGTGTTTTCGTTGACGCTTTCTTAAAAAATAGAAAATCACTGAAACTGCACAGAAAACATAAAAGTAGGCAGCATCTTCAATGGTGCTGTAAAATGTTTTGTACACAGCGAGAATAATGGTAACAAATGCAAGCATCAGCCACATTTTCTCTAGAAAATTAATCATTTTATTCATTGTCTTCTAAGCTAATTATTCCTCGAATTTTTTTAATCTTATATTCTGAAAAGTCCTCATTAGACACTAACCCATCTCCTTCAATTATTTGAGTAGCCGTAATGATCTTAACGTATTTATCGGTATAAATTTCACCTCTTGCTTTATCCCAAAAAAGCTGCTCTGTAGTCAACACTTCTCCCTTTTCATTTTGAACTCGCACATTCCCTTTGGCCTCCATCAAGTTTTCATCGGGCAACTGCAGGCCGTAATCTGCCTTCAGACTTGATGTTACTATCATTAATGAATCATAGGTTTCAAGATAAACGCCATCTGGCATTACGGTGTATTCGCTTTCGCCTACATAGCGTTCCATGGTTTCTGCCTCAAGCAAAACAGAAACACGTGCATTTTGACTGTAGTAGAGCTTCACTCCTTTTCTAACCTCAATAGGTAGATTATCCATTTTAGTGAGGGCATCCACCTCACTAATGTCATTTTTGCAACCAGAAAACATCCCGATAGCTAAAGCCATCGGGATGAATAATTGTCGTATGTTAAATGGACTGTTCACGTTTAGAATCGAGCAGTAGTAGATTCGTTTATCCAACATCCAATTTCTACTTTATCACCTTCCTTTGTGCCAATGAAAAAACACTCTTCTTTTGTAGGAAAATACTTAGAGTAGGTTGCAATCTTGCTATTTGCCGTAGAAGTAAGGCTACCGTCTACCGCTTTTGCTTTCGCATACGTATCAACTGCTAGCCAATAAACTGCTTTTTGTTTACATGCATCACCGTCTCCACATGTAGTGCTTGATGCGTACATATCTCCAATAATAATGTAAGGTAAACCAAATCCTGAGCGAGCAGCGGCTGCTTTTAATGCCATACTTTTTGCTTGGCCATAAGAGCCCATACTTGAATAGGTTTGTGCTAACTCTATGTAGTAATCTGCTTTCTTATCTTGGTCAGTAGCTAACTCTAATGCTTGTTTAAAGAAATCAAGTGCATCAGTGTATTTCTTCGTTTTAAGTGACATGATCCCCATTTTTTCGGCAGAAACTGCACTTGGGTTAACACTATGCATCTTCTTAGCGATGGTGAAAAAGATTGGAGCATCAGCACATCCTTTTCTATCCAATAAGTTCGCAGTATTTTCTAACCAATCCGCATTATCTTGGTTTCCTTCATAGTTTTTATTTGCCATTTCAATAAGCACTTCACAGCTTAAATATGGGGAAGCTAATCCAGAAACACTCTCTTCTGCTTTTGCATAATACTTCCCTGTTTTAGGATTTGATTTATTTGCTGCAATCACATCACTAATACGAGTAAATAGAGCTACTATCTCTTCAGGAGTTTTTTCGCCTTTCTTTTCTAATAAAACACCTGCTTGCATATAAGTGACTAACGTACCAGCTTCTGTTTTATCTCCTCTCAAGTTGTATGACTTGTCAGCCGTGGCATAAATCGCTGCAGCATCAGAAGATCTGTATTTAAGCATATCTGTCGCTTTTCTACCCAGCACATAGCCTTCTTTTCCGAAGTTGGCTATTCGCGCATCGTACAATAGGAATAGTGAATCAATCAACAACTCTTTTCGAGTTGCATCTTTTTCATTTCGTACTAAGTACTTTAAAATATTAGAACCATCTACATAACTACGCTCACTAGCTGCAGGACATATTTTGTATACAACCTTCCAGTACTTTGCTGCATCTGCGTATGCCTTTTGTGTGTAATAACTTCTGTAAAGGGAAATATTCTCTTTACATTTATCAGGCGTACTACCGTAATCCTGAGCAGTTGCAAAATTAATACCTACAAAGGCTATCATTATAAGTGAAACTATCTTCTTCATTTTAGCTATATTATGTTTTAATCGTATTTGCGTTTTATAAACCATCTGTCGTTAAATGTGATGCCTACGTGAATATTAAAAAAGTCTTCTTGCAATAATCCGTCAGCATCTTTACCTCTTCTCATTGCCTCAGCACCAATCGTTAGTGATGAAATACTTTTTCTGAACGGAAGGGTTAAACCAAAATTGATGCCAACTTCACTTAATTGCTCCCCATTTACTATTAGATAAGAAGTAGAATAGCGCGCACCAAAACTATAAGTAATTAATTTTGAATAATCTGCATAAGAATTCTTGTTAGGCAGAATTTTAACTCCCGCAATCAAAGACTGGCTATCACCATACTTTTCTGAGCCCTGAGATGAAAGGGTACTCCAATCGGAAGTAGCGTAATTTATTTCTGCTAACCATTTTTCTTTTTTCTCCAGTGAAATACCAACGCCAATAGTAGTTGGTAATTCAATCTCATTATCTTGGCTATTAACAAACGTTGTTGTGTCCAAGAAACGTTCTAAAGTTCCGGGATCTCCTCGAAAAGATCTCACTAATTGGGTTCTCCTACCTCCTAAGGCAGAACCAAGACCATAAGTCACTCCTACTATAGCAGTGTATTCATCATTAAGATTTTTATAATATTGAGCGCCAAAATCAAACTTCACATCACTAATATTATTTCGAGATTGGTCTGAAGTGTTAAATGAGTTGATTTGATCGAGTAAATAAACTTTTGTCTCTTCTTCTACTGCTCCAAATATAAAAGAACCTTTAAAACCTAATGAAAGTCCTTCGGCCACTTCCACTCCGTTAGCTAAATATATTTCATTTAGCCCACCTGAGCCATTGTACTCATATTGGATATTACCCAAAACAGTACTTTCTTCAAAGTAAGAGTAATCATAACCTATAGATGAGAAAGGCAGCAAACCAAAAGACAATCCCCATCGGTCGTTTATCGGCATGGATAAAGATATGTGATTCAGGTATGCATTAGTACCTGAAGTAGTTTGATCACCGCTTGATATATTGTACAAATTTGTTTTTGCCGCTACTTCAAATGCAATTAATTTTAAACTAGATAAGGATGCAGGATTTAGAATATTAGCAAATTTACCGGATCTGAGTGCTATTCCAGCCCCCCCGTAACCTGCATTCACATTAAAGCGTTGCTGACTAAGTTCTCCAATTCCATACCTTGAATACGGCGAGCTAGTAGTGGTTTGCCCTACTAGTAAAGCTGCTGTAAAAAAAATAATTGAGAAAAGGCTACTTCTAAGAATTGAATTGGAGTATTTCATTGAGTCCGTATAGCACAAAATTTGCGTGTGCAAAGATGCTATTTTTTAGTTCTTTTTCAAAGAAATTAGCATCTCCACCGGTTAAAATTATGTTAAGTTGCGAATTTAACGTCTTCGCGTAGCGGTTTATTACACCTTCTACCTCACTAATTGCTCCAACAACGGCCCCAGACAACATTGCATCTATCGTACTATTACCTGTTAATAGTGGTAATTGTTGAGTATCCCATTTGACTAACGGCAACTTCCCGGTGAGCTCATGCATAGCCGACAATCGCATATGTATTCCGGGAGATATCCCACCTCCATGATAAATATGATCTGCACCCAACAAATTATAGGTAATGCAACTACCACAAGCAACTACTAAAGAGTTTTGACCAGGATAAAAATGGTGTGCAGCAGCTAAAAGCGCCATGCGGTCGACCCCAAGTGTTTGATCTCGATACCCTGCTAAAGAAAAAGGAACAGGTGTATGAAAATCCATAATGACACCACTCCACATTCGTGATAAATAAGCGTAAAGTTCTTCTCCATCGTCGCGAACGGTGGCCATTATAAAGCGTTCAATAGGTCGATCTAAGGTAAATTTATCAATTATGGAATAGTTCAAGTTAGGAGAAGTTTTTACGTCAACCAGCCTATTACCTTCAAAAAGAGCAATTTTTGACAATGTATTCCCTATATCTATCACTAAATTCATGCAACAAATATACATCAAGAAAAATTCTTGAAATTAAATTTTAAAAGATTAGAATTTTATTAATACATTTGCGACCGCTTAGGCGAAAAGGTGCCATAGCTCAGTTGGTAGAGCAAAGGACTGAAAATCCTTGTGTCGCTGGTTCGATTCCAGCTGGCACCACCAAGAAAACCCAAACTAATCTAATTAGTTTGGGTTTTCTTTTTAATTCACTTTCTCAATTTACTTAGAAATAGTGAAACAATCACATTGATTTTCCGCTAAAAAAATTTATAAGCACCACTTTATGGAGCATGCAGGGATATTTATGATAATACCCTTACATAAATCATGCTTACAAACATATTCTATATATTTGTGAGCTACTGAAATAACCTAACATCAAAATATAATGCAAAAAGTACTTACAGTACTACTACTTCAATTACTCACTTGCATACTCCTACCCAAAATTTCTAATGCGAATATTTTAAACCCAAAAAGTATTACCGTATCAACTAAACAAGATAGTATAAAAATTATCGGACTAATCTATAATAACAGAACAAAGATTAAGAAGTATACAATAAACATATACATACGGAATAGACTATTTAAATCAGTTCCTAGTACTTCTCGCCACAACTTTCAGACGAAAGTTCCTCTCAATGCTTATTGCACTATAGAAATATTGGCTGATGGCTATTACACCAAGCGTTTTATTTTCGATAGCTCCATACCTGCAGACTATACCACTCGTATTCCTGACTTTAAGTTTGATATGGATATTTTTTCAGAAGAAGAGATAACAGGTGTAAATACGTCAGCATTAGATATGCCTGTAGGTGTTGTTACCTACAACAATAGAAAGGATCGATTTGAACATAACAAATCATACACTAAAAAAATGAAGAAGGTTTATAAAGACTTACTCATTGAATCTCAACTTCAAGAAAGGATGCAGTTAACGAACGAAAAGTAATTTATTACTCTTTTGATTTAGCCTTTATTCGATCGTACAGCTTAAGCATCTCCTTGGTGTATGATTTATCAAATGTAAAAACTTCATTTCTTTTGTCGAAATAGATCTTGGCTACAGGCAGCAGACAGAATTTATCCTGCATAAAGTCCTCAACACTTACTAAATCGATATCCATCTGAAAGGTAGTTCTATTAATGTTTAGAGTTGAGTCAACCATACCATTAACGATAACAGATTTTGTTAGATATCCAGTTTTTTCAAATGTGATCGAATAAATGCCATCTAGCGTTAAATCTAATCGATAGCCCTTTCGGTGATCAATATCATTTATTGATAATACCTTATTATTCTTTACTACTGTAATTGTGTAGTTATCTTCAAGCTTTCCATTCGTTTCTACTTTACCATAAATGGTAACTATACCTGCAATATTATTCTGAGAATAGCTATTTAAACTAACTAAAAGGAACAATAAAAAGCTTATGGGTCTGGTCAAGTTGGTCATTTTGTAAAAGGGAACGTTTATTGTTTATAATCGGACAAATATACTAGAACTTATTGTACAATAATACAATTTTTTAGAATTCAAATAGATAAGAAATTAGATAACTGAATATATTTGTTAGACGAACTAGCAAATCTGTTCGATTTGTAGAGAAAAGTCATACCCTATGAAAAAAAAGAGAGCACTAATTATAGACGACGAAGTCGACATCTGCAGGCTACTTAGCAGTGTGATTGGCAAAGAAGGACTCCAAACAAATTATGCAAATAGTTTAGCAGATGGGAAGAATAAAATTGTAGATTTTTTTCCACATATAATTTTTTTAGACTTAAATTTACCAGACGGAGTTGGATTTTCTCTCATTCCTTTTATTCGCCAGCAACTCCCTGATGTAAAAATAGTAGTCATCAGTGCATATGACAGTGCTCGAGAAAAAGAGTTTACTAAACATGAAATGTCAGTTGACTTTTTTATTAGCAAACCTCTCAATAAAGATCTAATTTTAAAAACGATAGATTCCTTAAACTAATACAAAATATATGACCGAACGAATTTTAGTAATAGACGATGATACTGACATCTGTTTACTCCTTAAAAAATATCTCTCCAAAAATGGGTTTGAGGTAGAAATGGCCTACACAGGTAAAAGTGCCTTAGCGATGATTGAAAAAGAGCCATTTGATCTGGTGCTTTGTGACTTTAGGCTTCCTGACATGGATGGCACAGAAACTTTAAAGGCTATTAAGCAAGTTAGCCCAACAACTAAAGTAATTATTATCACTGGCTATTCTGATGTAAAAACGGCCGTACAATGCATCAAAATGGGTGCTAGTGAATACGTTACTAAACCTATATTTCATGAAGAAATTCTTCACGCAATAAAAAAAGCATTAAAGCCCACCGGCCAACCAAAAACAACAGTGCCATCTCAAATTCAGAAGAAGGTACAAAAAAGTCCTGCAAAAGGCAGTAATTCTAATTTCATTCAAGGTAAAAGCCCACAAGCAAAGCGTGTTGAACAACTTATCAAGCTATTAGCACCAACAGACATGAGTGTTGTCATACAAGGCGAAAGTGGAACAGGAAAGGAATTTATAGCGAAATCAATCCATAAGAATAGCAAACGGTCAGATAAACCTTTTGTAGCAATAGACTGCGGAGCTCTTCCAAAAGAATTGGCAGCAAGTGAATTATTTGGTCACATAAAAGGTTCATTTACCGGGGCGCTAAACAACAAGGTAGGACACTTTGAGTTTGCTAATGGAGGCACCATATTTTTAGATGAAATAGGAAATCTTTCTTATGATAATCAAATCAAACTGCTTCGAGTTTTACAAGAACGTAAAGTCAGAAAAATCGGAGATAATAAGGATTTTGACATTGATATAAGAATTCTTGTTGCTAGTAACGAAGATTTGGCCTCCGCTTCAAAAGAGGGGAAATTTAGAGAGGATTTATTCTATCGATTAAATGAGTTTATGATCGAATTATCTCCTTTAAGAGATCGAAAAGAAGACATCGAGCTATTTGCTCATAGTTTTCTAGAACAAGCTAACATCGATTTAGAAAAAGATGTGAAAGAAATAGAACCTAATACTCTACAAAAACTAAAATCGTATTATTGGCATGGTAACCTAAGGGAACTCAAGAATGTGATTAAAAGAGGGGTGCTTTTATCCTCAGGTGACACCTTAGAGTTAAACGCCTTGCCTGCAGAAATTATTTCGCCGACTTATGACCTCGACCCTGAATTAGATGAGGAGGAGACATTCACTGATTTAAAATCAGTAGCAGAAGCTGCAGAAAAAAAAGCCATTTTAAAAGTATTGGAACAAGTTGGTTACAATAAAACTAAAGCTGCTAACGTACTGCAAATTGACCGAAAAACACTTTATAATAAAATGGAAAGCTATCAAATTGATTTAAAAAGCTAATAAATGATAGAGCGCATAAATATAACTGTAGTTGATGATGACGAAGATGATTACATTCTTATAGAAGATTACCTTTCTGATATTGAGTCAATTAGTATTAAGTGCAAATGGATAGGTACGATTGAAGAGGCTGAAGTAGAATTAGCCAAAAACAGCACAGACCTGTATTTAATTGATTATCGCCTAGGAAAAAAGTCGGGTTTAGACTTATTAGAAACAGCAAAGAAAGCAAATTCAAACAAACCAATTATTATACTGACAGGACAAGGTGATCGAGAAATCGATATGTTAGCCATGAAGATGGGAGCAGATGATTACCTTACGAAATCGGAATTAACCGCCGAAAAATTAGAGCGATCTGTTAGGTATGCAATGGAACGATACATTGCAAAAGAAAAGATAAATCAACGCGAAGCGAAGTACAAAAACTTATTTCATCGATCTATTGATCCTATTTACATTGTCGATAAAACTCTATCATTTATAGAAGTAAACGATTCTATGTCTGCTCTTTTTGGTTACTCTCAAAATGAATTATTATCAAAACAACTTTCACAGCTATTTTTAGAATTACAAGACTATGAACTCTTTAGAGAAGCTTTATTAAGTAAAGGACTAATTAAAGATTTTGAGGCAACTCTCGTTCGAGGTGATGGTAAAAAACTAATTTGCTCTATAACAACCATCGTACTTTTTAATTTAGAACATGAAATCGAAGGCTATCAAGGTATCATACGCGACAATACCAAACAAAAAGAAAATGAACAGCAACTGTTGCGAGCCGAAAAACTTGGAATGACCGGAAGGTTAGCACGAAGCATTGCACATGAAGTTAGAAATCCACTAACCAACATTAATCTTTCATTAGAGCAAATGACTGCCGAAATGAAAGAGGATAGCGATGAGATTATGTACAGCAGCATCATTAAACGTAATTCTGATCGAATAAACAACCTCATAACTGAGTTACTAAATTCTGCTAAACCTACCAAAGTAACCCTAAAACCAACCGTACTCGATGACTTTATACCAACTGCATTAAAGCTAGCAGCAGATCGGATAAAATTAAAGGGTGTAACGCTTCGTCAACATTTTGGTGCTGCAGGGCTGAAGGCGAACATTGACAGCCACCAATTAAAAACCGCACTACTTAATATTTTCATAAATGCCATTGAAGCAATGGATGACAAGGCTGGCGTATTGTCCATTGAAACGAAGGCAGAAAACAATATGCTATTGATTGAAATCGCTGACAATGGAGAAGGAATTGAAACAGATAAATTAAACAACTTATTTGATGCCTTTTACACTGGAAAAAGAACGGGAATGGGCTTAGGCCTAACAACCACTCAAAACATTATTAACGCCCACAATGCGACAATAGGTGTGGAAAGCGAGCGTGGTGTTGGCACCAAATTTACTATCAAATTAAACCAAATATAACGAGGATGAAAGAAATTAGCATTGAGAATATCCACCATATTTTATTGGATAAATTAACGGGATGGTTGACAGGCCTTATTGATATGCTTCCAAATATTGCCGTTGCTGTAATTATAATAGTCGCCTTTTATTTCGTTTCAAAGGCGATGAAAAACCTACTTAGTAGAGTAATAACAAAAGTATCGAACAATATTTCGCTAAACCGCCTGATTGGAAATACCCTTTCACTAATCATCATGACCATCGGTCTCTTTTTTGCGTTAGGAGTGCTCAATCTAGACAAAACAGTAACTTCATTATTGGCTGGAGTTGGGGTAATTGGCTTGGCATTAGGGTTTGCTTTTCAAGATACGGCAGCTAATTTTATGTCCGGAATTTTTTTAGCCGTACAAAAAACTTTTAATGTAGGTGAAATCATTTCCTCCAATGGATACATGGGTAAAGTGAAGGAGATTAGTTTACGAGCCACCACCATCCATAGCTTTGATGGTCAAGAAATTATACTTCCAAACAAAGACGTATTCCAAAATGCCATTGAAAATTATTCTGACACCGGCAAAAGAAGGGTCGAGCTCTCTTGTGGTATTTCTTACGGTGATGACTTAGAAAAAGTCAAAAAAATAGCACTTGCTTCCATTGCTGATAGCTCATTTCTAGACCCAGACGAATCTATCTCCTTCTTCTATTCGGGATTTGGAGACAGCTCCATCAACTTCAACCTATACTTTTGGGTAAATGACACTGCTCAGGCCGCGTTTTTAGAAGCGCGAAGTGAAGCGATCATGAAACTGAAAAAAGCTTTTGATCAGAATGATATCATGATTCCTTTCCCAATACGGACACTCGATTTTGGAATAAAAGGAGGAGAAAAACTCAATTCTATGCTCACCAACCAAAAGACTTTGTAATTGCGTTTATGATTTTATGCGATTCGTTTTTATTCACCCATTTTAAGGGCTAATTTTGCAGAAACTCATAGAAAGATGACAACACATAAGAAAGTTGCATTACTTATTTTAGACGGTTGGGGAATTGGTGACAAATCAAGTGCAGACGCGATCTATAATGCCAAAACACCTTTTATAGATAGCCTGTATAAAAACACGCCAAATGCAACATTGAGAACTGATGGAGAGCATGTAGGTCTTCCAAAAGGGCAAATGGGAAACTCGGAGGTAGGCCATCTTAACATAGGAGCAGGTCGTGTAATATTCCAAGACTTGGTTAAAATCAACAAGGCTATCGATAATAATTCTATTTCTGAAAATGAGGTACTGATGGAAGCTATTGCCTATGCAAAAAGCAATAACAAACCATTGCATTTAATGGGGTTGGTTTCTGATGGCGGAATTCATTCTCACAGCAAACATTTATATAAATTACTCGACATTGCTAAAGAAGAGGCGTTAACACAAGTATATGTTCACGCTTTTACCGACGGGAGAGACTGCAAACCCACTAGCGGTAGAGATCACATCAAACGGTTGACCGAGAAACTATCCGAATCCAATGCAAAATTAGCCTCCATGATTGGTAGATACTATGCTATGGACAGAGATAATAGATGGGAGCGCATAAAAATAGCTTACGATCTATTGACGAAGGGAAAAGGCGAACAATACACAGATGCTACAAAAGCCATTGAAGATTCTTATTCCAATGACGTAACTGATGAATTCCTAAAACCAATCGTTTTTGCCGATGAGAATAATCAGCCAACGGCCACCATATCAGAAGGGGATGTAGTCATTTGTTTTAATTACCGAACAGATCGCTGCCGGGAAATAACGGTAGCACTTACTCAGCGAGACTTTCCTGATGTGGATATGCACACCATTCCGTTGCACTATGTAACTATGACCAATTACGACAGCAGCTTCTCAGGTATTCACATCATATTTGACAAAGATAACCTAAAGCAAACGCTGGGTGAAGTTATTTCAACAGCCGGAAAAAAGCAGATTCGAATTGCAGAAACAGAAAAATATCCACATGTGACTTTTTTCTTTTCAGGTGGGCAAGAGACTCCTTTTGATGGTGAAACACGCTTGATGGTGCCTTCTCCGAAAGTAGGGACATACGATCAGCAACCTGAAATGAGTGCAGGAGAAATAACTGCAAAAATAATTGCTGAAATAGATAAACAGTCAGCAGATTTCATCTGTCTTAATTTTGCAAATCCTGATATGGTTGGACATACCGGCGAGTTTGAAGCTATTGTCAAGGCGGTAGAAACGGTTGACGGATACACCAAAGACATTGTTGAAGCAGGAAAGAAAAATGGGTACCAATTCATCATCATCGCCGACCATGGGAATGCAGACTTTGCAGTTAATGCCGATGGATCACCAAATACAGCACATACCACTAACCCAGTTCCTGTTTTTTTAATTGATGACGATTACACTGAAATAAATGATGGCATTTTAGCCGATGTTGCCCCCACTATTTTAAAAATTATGGGATTAGAGCAACCTGCAGAAATGACCGGAAAACCTTTAATAAACGATTAAGAGCAAAGTATGAAAGATGTAAAAGAATACATTGAGGCGAATAAAGATCGCTTTTTAAACGAACTTATTGAATTACTAAAAATCCCTTCTGTTAG
Organism: uncultured Acidiluteibacter sp.; assembly: GCA_965656555.1. Classification (GTDB taxonomy): domain Bacteria; phylum Bacteroidota; class Bacteroidia; order Flavobacteriales_E; family Vicingaceae; genus Acidiluteibacter. The sequence goes on from CBFHLF010000009.1 coordinate 14,140, forward strand.
TGCAGATTCTGCCTATAAGTCGGATACCATGGCTGCTGCCGATGCGGTAAAGAAGATGCTAGAACATGCAGGAGCTGACAACACTGAAATTTGCCCAACCGCAGGGTATCCTGTAGTATACGGCGAAAAAATGATTGATCCTGCCCTACCGACAATTTTGGTTTATGGCCACTATGATGTGCAGCCTGCTGACCCAATTGAGTTATGGGACTCTCCACCCTTTGAGCCAGTAATTAAAGATGAGAAAATCTATGCTCGAGGTGCTGCAGATGATAAAGGTCAAATGTACATGCACGTGAAGGCACTTGAGTTGATGGTAAAAACCGACCAACTCCCTTGTAACGTTAAGTTTATTATAGAAGGAGAAGAAGAAGTTGGATCAGTGAACTTAGGAACATTTATTCAGGAGAATAAAGAGCGTTTAAAAGCAGACATTATCCTTATTTCAGACACGTCAATGCTTTCTATGGAACACCCTTCTATCACTACCGGTCTTAAGGGATTGTCTTATTTAGAAGTAGAAGTAACAGGACCAAACAGAGACTTGCATTCAGGTGTTTATGGTGGAGCAGTAGCAAACCCAATCAATATTTTAAGTAAAATGATTGCTTCTCTAACTGATGAAAACAATCACATTACCATTCCTGGATTTTATGATAATGTAGCAGAAGTAAGTGCTGAGGAGCGTGCAGAAATGGCCAAAACACCTTTTGACATTGAGGAGTATAAAGACCATTTAAAAATCGATGATGTGCACGGAGAAAAAGGGTTTAGCACCATTGAGCGCACTTCCATTCGTCCAACACTTGATGTAAATGGAATTTGGGGTGGATATATTGGAGAAGGCGCTAAAACGGTATTGCCTTCAAAAGCCAATGCTAAAATTTCCATGCGATTAGTACCTAATCAGTCGAGTGAAGAAATTACCCAGCTTTTCAAAAACCATTTTGAATCAATTGCACCTGATAGCGTAAAAGTAGTGGTAAAGCCACATCATGGAGGCGAGCCATATGTTACACCAATAGACATACCTGCTTATCAAGCAGCTGCACAAGCAATTGAAACTACTTTTGGAAAGCCTTCTATTCCAGTGAGAGCGGGAGGAAGTATTCCTATAGTTGCTCTTTTTGAAAAAGAACTCGGACTTAAGTCCATTTTATTAGGATTTGGCCTGAATTCAGATGCCATCCACTCACCAAATGAGCATTATGGAATTTTCAACTTTTTAAAAGGAATTGAAACCATTCCTTATTTCTATGAAAATTTCTCCAAACTAAAAGCTAAGTAAGTTGAAAAACAACCGTCGATTTGTACTCATGATGATGATCATCATGAGTACTTTTTTTACTTCTTGCATCACATTCGAAGAGGTAAAATTAAAGCAGATTAATGACTTGAAGGTCGAAAAAATTGCTTTTGGAGCCTTAGATCTTAGCGTAAACGCTGAGATTTTTAACCCAAACACTTTCGACATTACCATAAAAGAAGCAGCCTTTGATATTCAATTTCAAGAAATTGATTTAGGTACAACCAATCTAAGAGAAGGATTCAAAATCAATAGCGAAAGCACCGATAATCATCGGATCTTTTTTACATTAGACATGAGTAAAATCAATCCCGCTAACCTACCTAAGCTCATGAAATTGGTAAGTAGCGGTGGCAATGAAGTAGATGTAAAAGTTAGCGGCGAATTAAAAGGTAAAGCTTTACTCATTACCAAAACCTTCCCAGTAGAAATTGAAGAAAAACTACCGTTTATCCAAATCAACGGAAAAGATTAACGCTTCCTTTGAAAACATGATCTTTACCTGTAAAATCGGTTACTTCTGCGATAAAGAAATACGTTCCTGAATCGGATTTATAACCATCCACCCTGCCGTCCCAGCCGATAGCAGGCGTTACGGATGAAAATTTAGTCATTCCCCAACGATCAACTATCGTGATTTTATAATCAGTAACTCCACAAAGCGAGGGTCTTAATATATCATTAATGCCGTCACCATTCGGTGTGAATACATTGGGCATAATGAATTGAAAAACATCTGTTATTTCGATGGTTTTAATGGTAGTGTCACTGCAAAAGAATTGATTTTCGACGACTTGCATCACATCAAATGTACCAACATTTCGATACTCATGATACACCAAACTATCTGACGAAACCCTTCCATCACCTAAGAATAGCGAACGATTAACCCATGAAGATGAAGTGTCGGTAAAGGTAATAAACGGGGTCTTAATGGAGGCTGTGCTGTCTGAAAAGTAAAACCCACTGTTGGGACGAGGATAAACCTGCACAGCAGAATCTACCACTTTAAATAAGGTGTCGATACACTTTTCATCCGTTTGGATCTGTAAGAACACATTGTACAGTCCTGCTGTATCATAACTTACAATAGGATTTTGGACGGTAGAACTGTCACCATTGCCAAAAAACCATAAGTAGGATAAAGGCGAAGCAGCGGTAGACAAATCAGTGAACTGCACCTGCTCAGGAAAACAAATAGTGTCGTCGGAAATAGCGAAATCAATGGTTGGGTTTTCAACAACTTCTGCAAACTGAAGTAAGGTATCTGAGCAACCATTTTGATCAACAACTAATTGAACGGGAAAACGACCAGTCGTATCGTACGAAACAGTAACTGACTGATTGTTGCTCTGAGTGATGGAAGCACGGTTTCCGAAAAGCCACTCAAATGTGTTGGTAGAAGAAATGCTCCCTGTAGCCACATAATTAAATTCATTCCCATTAAAGCATTGTGGCTCCCCTGTAATAAAGAACGCTTCCGTTTGTTGTGTAACTGTAATTGAATCTAACGACACCTTGAGAGAAGTGTCAATACATCGGTCTTTTTGATCCACCTGCAAAGAAACAGCATACTTACCCACCTGATTGTAAACCTTAACTGGGTTTCGCAAAGTAGAAGTAGTACCATCACCAAAGTCCCAAAAGTAGCCAATACTGTTAGCATCAGTAAAAGAAGAATCAGAAAACTGTACTTCTACAGGAATGCAATTATCGACTACCTGAAACCCAAAATTAGCGATTGGATTCCCTCCGATTTCCATGATTTTTGTAATGGTATCTGTGCATTGTCCTTGCTTTACTGACAGCTGTATAGGAAAAGAGCCAGCATTCAAGAAACTGATATTATTAACCGTTCGCGTGGATGCCGTTTGGATGGATGCTGTCGATCCAAAATTCCAATCAAAAGTAGCAAAAGGCTCAAATACACCAGTCACCTCAACCGCTAATTGATTGGTATCCAAACACTGTAATGCAGGAAGTGAAAAATCAGCATTTAATTCTCCAAAAACTTTAAAAGTCACCACAGATGTATCATCGCAAGAACCACCCGGACCGGCGATTAAAGTAATATCATATACCCCGGTATCCGGATAAACAAAAGTTGGAGAAGTCTGACTTGAAGTATCGGTAAGCGAACCTAAGACCCCAAAATCCCAGAAAAATTGATTGGTACCGCTACTTTGATTGATAAAAGTAACGCTTAATCCGTCACATGAAGTAACCTGATCTTGTGCAGAAGAAATAATCAAGGGATCACAAGAAGCAGTATTGATGGTAAAGTCTCTCTTTACTGTACTAATAGGCAAGCCACTTCTGTACTCTGTAACGCATACACCAACAACAAATGTACCCACTTGTGTTGGCGTCCCTGTAATAATTCCTGTAACGGGGTCTATTGCCAACCCAGGGTTTGCTTGTATTGGATTCACGTCAGAGAATCCTTGAGCATAGCTTACAATACTATAAGGCGGTGGCAGTGCCACTGCTCCAGGGTTACCATTCGATGGTACTTGAAAAGGCGCACAAAAAGCGTACGCTAAAGAATCACCATCAGGATCTATTGCTGAATGATCAAAGACAAAGTCTCTGTTGGCACAAATACCTACCGGTGGGAAATCTTTAATTACTGGGGAAGAATTGCAAGCAATTGAATTTGGGGGAATAGCGGTAGTAATAATAATCCCTTGATCAGCAGGCAAAAATAAATTGTCTATAATCGGTGATCGACAGCAACGAGCATAACTGATGGTATATCCAACATTGGAATTTCTGAGGATCAACGTATCAATATACACGCCTTCTTCTACACAAACATCGGGTATAGAAACCAGACAAGGATCATTAATTGTAATAGGAATGGTATCTCTACTACCTAAAAAAACAGGCTCTTGACGCAATACGAAAGAGTTATTTTCATAAATGGCTAGAGCTAATGGATTGTCAAAGTCAGCCCTATTTTGACCTACAGGATTCTCACAATCGCGATACACCTTAATAGTAATTTCATATTGTGTAGAGTCTGCACCAACTGCTCCAAGACAGGTGTAGTAGATTTCTCCTCCAATAATATGCCCTGCTTGCACCTGAGTGAGTAGGACAAAAGAAAACCAACATAAGAAGAGGATTCGACGCATTGTCAATACTTTTTAGAAGTGTTAAAGATAAATAAATATGCTGAGTCATAAGCAGAAGGACAAAATGGATATTTATCTTTGACTATCTCACTATTCAAATAAAAGAAAACATGAATAAGTCGCCTATGTTTACTAATGAATTGATTCATGAAAGCAGCCCCTACCTATTACAGCATGCGCACAATCCTGTAAATTGGAAACCTTGGAACTCAAGCACACTTGCGCTTGCGGTCAAAGAAAACAAACCCATGATTATAAGTGTCGGTTATTCAGCCTGTCACTGGTGCCACGTCATGGAGCATGAATCATTTGAAGATGAATCGGTAGCAAAAATCATGAACGAGCACTTCATTTGCATAAAAGTGGATCGTGAAGAACGACCAGACATCGACCAGGTATACATGAGTGCAGTGCAGTTAATGACTGGTCAAGGTGGGTGGCCTCTGAACTGTATGGCATTACCTGATGGTAGACCTTTCTATGGTGGAACCTATTTCAAAAAAGAACAATGGAAAAATGTGTTACTGCAATTAGTCGCCTTGTATAAAGATGATTATAAAAAAGTGGAGGAGTATGCAGAACGCTTAACAGATGGTATAAATAAGTCTGAATTAATTGAAAAGCATGAAGCAACAAATTCATATACTGTCGATCAATTAAAACAGACCATTGAAAATTGGACCAGTAGTTTTGATCAGGTGAATGGCGGCCCGAATAGGGCCCCAAAATTTATGATGCCCAACACGATAGAATTTTTGCAATACGCTAATTATTTTAGACCGAATCCTGTACTTAGTAGTCATATTGAATTGACCTTAAAAAAAATGGCTTTCGGTGGAATTTATGACCAAGTAGGAGGCGGTTTCGCACGTTATTCAGTGGATCAAATATGGAAGATTCCACACTTTGAAAAAATGCTCTACGACAATGCCCAATTAATCAGTTTATACAGCAAGGCTTATCAATTAACTAAGAATAATCTTTATAAACGAATAGCGACCGATACCATTGCATTTGTAGAGCGAGAATTGCAGCATAAAGATGGCTTCTTCTACTCCGCTTTAGACGCAGACAGTGAAGGAATTGAAGGCAAATTTTACGTATGGACAAAATCCGAACTAGAAGAACTGTTCTCAAAAGCAGATTATGAATTTTTAATGCTTTATTATCATATAGATAGTCATGGCTATTGGGAAGAGGGTAATTATATCTTGATGCGACATCAGTCTGAAAAAGAAATTGCCCAAGCACTTAACTGCTCCATTAAAGAGGTGCAAAAGCGAGCGCAAAAATGCAACCAAAAGTTGCTCGAAAAAAGGACAGAACGAATACGACCGGGATTGGATGATAAGATGCTAACCTCATGGAATGCTTTAATGATAATTGCCTTAGTTGATGCATATAATGCATTTGGAGAACAAAAACACCTCAATAGTGCAGTAAAAGCCGGAGAATTTATTCTCGCTAATCAGTTAGTGAATGAAAATCAATTACTGCACACTTACAAAAATAACCAATCTTCGATTCTAGGCTTTCTTGAAGATTATGCTTGTGTTTCGATTGCATTTATCAGCCTTTACGAAGCCACTAGTTCTGCAAAATGGCTTACGACTAGTCAGCGACTAATTGAATACACATTTACTCACTTTTATGATGAGCATTCAGGAATGTTTTATTTTACTGACGATACTGCGGAAACGTTAATTGCTCGAAAAATGGAAGTAATGGACAATGTCATTCCTTCGAGTAATTCTATCCTTGCAAATGCGCTATTCAAGCTTGGCAAGTTGTCCACGAATGAGCGATATGTGGAGGTAGCTTCTCAAATGCTATCCAATGTAACCAATCAGCTGGTCGATTTTGGAAGCTCATTCTCAAACTGGGGAATCTTACTGATCCATCAATTAGTGAATTACTATGAAGTAGCCATCGTTGGAGAAAATCATGATTCTATTAAGCAAACCATCTCGAAAGTGTACCTCCCAAATGCAGTAATAGCTTCCAACCACAACAATAAAAATGAGTTAGCTATGTTAAAAAATAGAAAACAAGAAGGCAAAACAGCCATATATGTTTGTACGAATAATACCTGTAACCAGCCTACAGACTCTACTGAAGACGCTATTCAACAATTACAACGCATTAAATGACTAAAAAGGCTTTTCTAATTTTCTTTACCTTCACTACTTTAGGTTGCATGGCTCAGCTGATATCAGCAGTAGAGACTCCTTTTGCAAATGTTACTGATTTTAATACCGCATATATTCAGCAGCATAAAATCAAAGAAATTAGGCTTACTTATTCGAGTAAAAAAGATGGGGCTATCATCGTTAATCGTGCAGTGGAAAAGCAGTTTTTATTTGATAAAAATGGCACACCGACACAAGAAATTTATATCGAACAACACAGAAATAACTCCGATAGCCTCGTTAGTAAATTTCAATTCAATAAAAATGGGCAAGTTATTGAGCAAGTTGATTGGTATAAGAGCCAACAAATCAAAACACAAACTACTTTCAATGAGCAAGGACGAGCAGCACTTGAAATAACGATAGAACAAACTCCAGAGGGATTGGATACCATCTCAAAAAAACAATTCAAAGAAACATACACATCACCTCTATTTGCAAAACAATTTCAACTGAATACATCCGGCCGGCCATTCTTAGAAAAGCGCTTCTATTATGATCGTTGGGGGAGACTAATTAACTTGGAAGAAGACTTAATCATAACAAATAAAAATAGAAAAAAACAGTGGCTATACCAAGGTAAGCAACTTAAAGAAATCGTTTATAGTGACCGAATCAATAGCACGATCAATGGAAGGTATGTATTTGATTATTCAGGCAATTACCCCTCCTACATTCATGCCTACCAAAATAAAGAATTGATTAAAAAAACGGCATTTGTGTATGCGGTAAAAGATCCTACCTTACTGGAAGCGTTAGTTGTTCGCTACCCACAGAAAGAGACGATCGAAATTATAGCGATTAACTACTTTTACTACTGATCTAATTGCAATACAATTTCTGTGTACTTGTAATCCTCCAAAGCTTCTAACTCTTCGGCCACCTTATTATTCCATTCTATTTGTTTCTTAATGTACAAAGAATAGTTAGAGTCGCTATCGTATTGCTCTTGCATCAACTTATAGTCCTCTGACCAAAACTGCTCAAGAATTGCGTTAATCACTACATTAACACTTTCAATCGTCATGGATGCCTCAGTAATCGCCTTAACGATTTTCCTACGATTTAGCTCTGCTATATCGAAATGCAACTGCTCATGCTGAAGCAGTAAATTATTCTTATGTTTAGGGACTACCCATGATTTAGATTTGACAAAACAAGCATTGATTTGAATTACCGTTTTTCCGTCTGAATAAGATTCTACACTATATGGCAACGCCAAACTTGATAGAGCAGCAGCACTTTTAGTCTGAGGAGCTTCAGCAATAAAGTCGATCCATTCTAGCGTGTAATTCTTACTCCAATAAATTCTATCATGAGTATCTTCTGAGGATGATTGGGAATGTAGAAGTCCTGCCCATAGGATAAAAGGCAACGCTAGGATTAATTTCATGGTCATTAGGTTTTCGTACCAAATATAATGATTCCTGATTTAATCCATTTATATCAATCAAGTCATTAAAGTAACTTCTTAGGAGTAGTGGCGACAAAATCTTTTAAGTAGTATGGCTCAAAGTAGGCAACATCTTCAAATTTGCCTTCCTTATACTTTTGAAAAGCAATTTTTCCTACCATATTCGCCGATGGGTAAACATCATCTAAATAAATAAAATTGGACCACTGACCTAATACCTTTTGACACTTTTCAGCGCCGTCTCCAAAATAGTAAACGTTCGATTTTGATAAATCTCCGAAGGTGTCTTCTTCAACAATTTCAGCAGCAGTTGGTCTAACTAGCTCACCGGTGGCATTGTATCCTGCGCAAAACACTTCCATTCTCCGTGCATCGATCATTGGCAAATAAACACCTTCCTTATCTTGTTGTTTTTCAACAGCCAACAAACTCATAGCCTGAAGGGTTTCAACTGCAATTAAAGGAATATTTAACCCATAGCACAACCCTTTTGCTGAAGATACACCAATTCGAAGTCCGGTGTATGAACCGGGCCCTTTGCTAACTGCAACAGCATCCAAGTCAGTAAAACTTACCGAAGACTCTCGCAACACTTCTTGGATAAAAATCGTAAGGTTTTCAGAGTGAGAGTAATCACCATTAACCTCTTTGATATGCATCAACTCTCCATCGCGGTGCATCGAAACCGAACAAACCTTTGTGGCTGTTTCTAATGATAAAATAATTGCCATAGTATTATTCTTCTCGCTCAAATAACATTTCTTTCTTTACCCTATTTACTGCTCTGCCATCTTTCAACAATTTAGAAACAGCTGTGTATGGGCCGGTTATGACCTCCACATCTTGATCTAAGTCAGTTTCTATTTGAATGTATTTCGTATCCTGAATTCCTGTAGTAACTTCTTTCAATAACGCTTTGCCTTCCGAAAGAACAAACACGCATTCGATCAGGCGTTCTTCATCTGTTTCTTCAGTGGACTCTGAAGTATCTGCTCGTGTAGTAACCGCCTGAATAGGCAAAGACAAAACATTTTCCAGTCGCTTAGTTTGGATATCAACGTTCGCAGACATTCCAGGTCTAAATGGAGAACTCGCTGAATCTACTTGATTCATCAGGTCTTCATAACTTTGCTGAAGAATTCTAATTTTTACATCAAAATTAGTCACTTGATCAATACTTGAACCAGTTGTGTTTGCCGAATTGGCTATTTCGGTAACTACACCTTTAAACTTTCGCTCTAGGTAAGCATCTACCTCAATTAAAACAGTGTCATGTTTGCTTACTCGTACGATGTCATTTTCATTCACGTCTACATCTACCTCCATCGTGGTAAGGTCTGCTACCGTTAAAATTTCCGTTCCTGCCATTTGAGCTGTACCCACTACACGCTCCCCTTTTTCTTTACTTAGGTTTATAATAGTGCCATTCATGGGGGCATAAATAGAAGTTCTTCCTAAATTCTCTCTAGCTTCTTTTAAACTCGCTTCAGCACTTTTGATATTGTAAAGTGCTGCTTGAACACTTTGCTTTGCTGCAGAAACTTCAGCCTTAGCCACCTCAAAAGAAGAGGTCGCATTATCAAACTCAGCATCAGAAATTACTTGGTCTTTATATAACTTTTCATTACGGTCGAAGCTTGCTTGAGCATTAACAAATTGTGCTTTGCTTTGCGCCAACCTTGCTTGAGAGCTTGCATAGTTTGCTTTTGCTGTATTAACTGCGGCCTCTGCTCTTCCAAGTGCAGACTCTACAAGGTCTGGATTAATTTTTAGTAATAAATCGCCTTGTTGAACAAAATCACCTTCTTTTACCGCCATTTCTATAATCTCTCCTGACACATCAGAACTAATAATTACTTCTACCTCAGGTTGAATTTTACCACTTGCACTAACCGTTTCAATCACGGTTCTTAACTCAGGCTTTTCGGCTGTAACTTTTATTGCATGACTTGAGCCACCTTTTGTGACAATAGCAGCAACCAAAAGTAATACTACCACACTAACTAATATCCAAACTATCTTTTTTGATTTCATGGTCTTCTACTTTAATGAAAGTGCCTTTCCTTGATAAAACTCTAAAACTTTGGTCTTAAAGATGAACTCATATTTCGCCTGTAACAAACTAGATTCTGCTTGAATCAATCTATTTTTTTCGTTGCTAAAATCAAATGAATTCAATAAACCCACATCAAATCGCTGCTGCGTATATTTAAAAGATTCATTCAAAGCCTTTACCGAAGCTTTGGCAGACTCATATCGCTTAAGGGCTGCTGCCGCATCTAGGTAAGCTGATTCTATTTGCTGTCTCAATTGCTGTTTGGTCTCTAATAAGGTATTTTCGGCTTGATCAAGCTGAATTTTTGAACGAGACACATTTGTTCTGGAGCTCAATCCATTGAAGATGGGGATACTTAGATTCATACCCACTGAGCGATTAATATTATCATCTAGCTGATCGCCAAATGCTTTATCTTGCACGATAGGCGAAGAGACTGGTGCGACAATGATGTCACCTGTATTTTGAACAAATCCACCGGTTGGTACTAATTGTGGAGCTTCTGAACCGATTACCTCCTGCGATGCTCCTGAGTATCCTGTTCCAAACGAACCAGTCACCGTTAATCGCGGAGAATATCCTCCTCGGGCTCGCTTCAACTCTTGTTCTGCCTGAACCAATCGCAGCTCTGAACCTTTTATTTCGGGCATAATCTGCAACGAATTTTCATAAATTGCTCCTGGGGTTGTTGCAACTTGTTGTTCTTCAATATCGCCTAACTTTGGCTCTACTACAGCAAACTCTTCAGAAGCATTTAACTGCAACAGTTGTTTTAAGTTTAATATAGATAGATTTAGCTGATTTTCTGCGTTGACTTTATTTAAATCCTCTTGAGCTAACTGCGCTTCAATATCAAACTGAGCTCCTTGTGGCTGACTTCCTGCATTTACCAACTTGGTAATTCTATCTAACTGAACTAGCGTTACAGACAATTGATTTTCTGCATTTCTAAGCAACTCAATATTAAATAGTATTTGCAGGTAAGAATTAGCGACATTCAATGAAATATCGTTTTTCATTTTTTCTAAATCTGCAACTGAAGCTTCAAAACCTGCTCTATTCGAACGAATAGAGTTCATGGTTTGAAAACCATTGAACACATTTAAACTTGCACTTATTCCAAAACTATTTGAACGCACTGTTTCCGTTGCAAATCGGTTGGTAAACGGGTCAATTGTCTGACCAAAATTATAGGTGTTACTTGCATTTGCATTTACCGATGGCAAAATATTGTATTTCGATTGCTTTAGGTTTTCTGCAGACAACTCTAAATTCAAAGCGGAGCGCTTAACCGATAGGTTCTTATCGATCGCATAATTTATGCACTCCTCTAAGCTCCACTGCTTTTGCCCAGTACTATCCATAGCCAACAGTGCAAAAGCAACTGAAAGCAGGGTATAGATGAAGTTGTTTTTTTGTTTCATTGTAAGAAGGTTAACGTATTATAACTATAAAAGTAAACCTAAATAGCGGTTTTAAAACGATACTTTTATAATCGGCAAAACGATAAAGTAAGTGGTAATCTGAGCAGTTAAACGAAAGTTAACGGAATCTTCTTTCGACCAATAGAACAAGCGAATGAACCAATTCATGATCCAAATTCCACTGATGCGTAACGGCCAATTCTTTCTCCAAAAATTGCTTAGCATCTTCAAAATTGCTCATATTATTCAAGTCTTTTAGCGCTTCTCTAAACAAGTCCATATTACCTCCAAACAACTCATTAGAATAAAGGTAACGCTCGTTCAAGCCCACTGCAGTGGTCAAGTCTGCAATTGGTTGTTTTTGTAATTGATCAACAACACTGCCATCCTCTTTCCCTGAAAGCTTGGTGTTTAAATCTTGAAAATCGACGTCGTAAGCTTTTATAGAATCTACTTCTGGAGCAGCATGCTGCTGAGGTTTTTCTTCTTCCTCCGTTTCTTGTTCGGTTACCTGATCTTCGGATGCCCCACTAATCCCTTCTTCATTTACTTCTTCATCGATTGGTATAGTATCTACAGCAGGCGTTTCAGGTATTATTGAAGTTGGCTCTTCTACTGGGTCAACCGCTACCTCAGCTGTAGGGATTTTTAAATCAGGCCTTTCCAACAACTCCTCTACTGCAGAAAGTTCCACTGAAGAAATCTCATACTTCAGAATAATGGCTTCTTCGTACAACTTGGAAATCTTGGTAATGAGCACACTCAATTCTAAAGCAGGAAGTGTATGACTTACTGTGAGCCGATCTGAATGCTCTTTAATATTGTCAACGAGAGCAGTTAATTCCTTTCGTTTTGCTTGAATATCCATAGTTGTTTTTAATTATAAAGAAATAAAAGTTTAATGATACTTTTGCAAAAGTAATCAATAGGTAGTATCTCATATAATTTGACTGCATGTTTCTCGAAAACA
>CBFHLF010000010.1:0-2899 GCA_965656555.1 uncultured Acidiluteibacter sp.
TCATTGTCAAAGTGAGGAAGTAAGTCTTTTAAATATAATACACCAACAATGGTGTCAAAATTTTCTTTGTAAACAGGAATTCGAGAGTAACCGCAATCTAAAATAGTATCCACTACTTCTTGGTAAGTTGCCGTAATCTCAAGGGGAACAACGTCAATTCTCGATGTCATTATTTGCTTGACATCGGTATTTCCAAACTTCACAATTCCTTCAAGTATTTTTTGATCTTCATCTTTGCCATTTTCATCAGATGACAGTTCAAGTGCGTGCGATAGCTCTCCCACTGATATATTGTGTCCTTTCTTTTTAATGCGTTTGTCAATAAAATTAGTGGACTGCACGAGTATGGAACTGATGGGTTTTACAACTAATTGCACATAAAATAGAGGGATAGCCATAGCGCCCGCAAGTCGTTCAGCTTTTCTTGTTGCGTACACTTTCGGGATGACCTCTCCTATCAATAAAAGAATGAAGGTTACGGCTACTACCTGAATAAAAAACTTCAATTGATAGTTGTTAAAGGTAAATAGCCCATCAATAATAAAGGTCGACAGGATAACAATGCCTACATTGATGAAATTGTTCGCAATAAGTATGGTTGCCAAAAGGCGCTTCGGGCGTTCTAGTAATTCAAGAACCCTGATCTCCGATTTATTTTTAGATGTTTTTAGTCGATCTATTTCAGATCCGCTAAGTGAAAAATAAGCCACTTCAGATCCTGAGATAAGTGCAGAACAAAGCAGTAATAGCGCCATGATAATCAATGAAATAATAACTTCAAATGATATTTGGTGGCTAATAATGCTTTGAGCAAGAATGAGTGTTAGCTGTTCCGGTGGTTCTTCCAATTGATCGTGTATTCATTAAACATGTCTAGATTAGAAGTGACTTCTAAAATAGAAATTGCTTAGAAGGGCAAATCATCTGATTCGTCTGCCGATTCTATCTGCGTTTCTGTTGCAGTGTCTGTTGCATTATCAGCTTGACGTTGATTGTTTTCATTGCTTTGTGCATTATCAGACTTGCTTCCAAGCATTGTCATCTGATCTCCAACAACCTCAGTTGTGTATCGTGTGACGCCATCCTTGTCATCCCAAGACCGTGTTCTTAACTTACCCTCTATGTATACTTGATTCCCTTTTCTTAGGTATTTTTCGGCTATTTCGGCCAGACCTCTCCACAAAACGATGTTGTGCCATTCTGTTTGAGTTTGTCGCTCGCCATTTTTATCTTTGTATGATTCTGAAGTAGCAATTGAGAAGTTTGCAACAGCAGCGCCGTTTTCAAGGTGTCTAACTTCTGGGTCTTTCCCTAAATTGCCAACTAATATTACTTTATTTACTCCTGCCATCTTACTATAAATTATCTAATTATCGTTTAACAAAGATAGTAAATCATCTCTTTCTGAAAGGTAGTTCACTAACAATTTAGGTAAAGCAAATTGATGTAGTTTTTCTTTATTGATAATTAGGTGTTTATCGTCTGATTTGGTGAGCGTGGTTGTCTTTATTTCGATAAACCTAGCGAAGATTTGTTGATGGCTGAGTATATGCTTGTAGGTATCGCTGATATTGCTAATTTCAGTATCATTCAAGTCAAGTCTTTTTATGTATTTCTGTTGATTGATTAGCTCGTTCTGTTCGGATACGTTTGTAGACTCTATTAATGGAAATTCGTACATATTAGCCCAAATTCCTTTTTCAGGTCTTTTTTGGATCAGTAAGCTTTTCTCATCTTCAACAAAAAGGTAGGTAAAGTATCGCTTTGTCTGTTTCGTTCTCTTTTCTTTTACAGGAAGTGATTGTACTAAATCGTTTTTAAAAGCAATACAGGTCTTGCTTAGTGGGCAGTTTTCGCAATTAGCCTTTTTTGGAGTGCATTGTATAGCGCCAAACTCCATCATAGCTTGGTTGTGCTGAGATGGTTTCTGGGAATGGATTAATTCGTCTGCCAATAACTGAAACTCCTTTTTTCCTTCTGTGCTGTCGATCGGAGTTGCGATACCAAAATACCTGCTCAATACTCGATAAACATTTCCATCAACAACAGCTTTTGATTCATTAAATGCAAAAGAGCTAATCGCGGCGGCTGTGTAGGAGCCAACACCTTTTAGCTTTAGAATGTCAGAATAGTTATTTGGAAACACGCCATCTAACTCGCCTGCGATGTATTGAGCTGCAGAAAGCATGTTTCGTGCACGTGAATAGTAACCTAGACCTTCCCAGTCTTTTAGTACTTCATCTTCTGAGGCGTTAGCGAGGCTTTCAACCGTTGGATATTTGGTGCTGAATTTGTGAAAGTACGCCATTCCTTGCTCAACCCTAGTTTGTTGCAATATAATTTCAGAAATCCATATAATGTATGGGTCGGTGGTTTCTCTCCAGGGTAGGTCTCTTTTGTTTTCTGAATACCAATTGTTTATCGTATTAGAAAAGTTTATCAGGTTGTTTTTCAAATCAGTAGAAAGGGTAAAATAGTTAATATTCCTAAAATCAGTTTTTTTACAAATAATAAATGTTATATATTTGCAGCGAAAAACTGACTTGCGAAGTTCAAGTTTAACCAATTATTTATTCAATAAATTTATTTAAAATGACAAAAGCTGATATCGTAGCGACAATTTCAGAGAACACTGGAATCGAAAAGGTAGCTGTTCAATCTACAGTTGAAGAGTTTATGAAAGCAATTAGAAATTCTTTAGAGAGCGGAGAGAACGTTTACTTAAGAGGTTTTGGTTCATTCATTACAAAGAAAAGAGCTGAGAAAACTGGAAGAAACATTTCTAAGAATACCACGATGATTATTCCTGAGCACTTTATTCCTGCATTTAAGCCATCTAAGAGCTTTGTAGAAAGAGTAAAGACGAACGTAAAGCCATAATTCGCTAATATAGCAAAAT
>CBFHLF010000010.1:2909-24782 GCA_965656555.1 uncultured Acidiluteibacter sp.
AGAAGCTTAATAAAGCACAAGTAGCCACCATATTGTTTGGTGGCTTCTTTATTTTTATACTTTTCTTGTTGCCCAAGCTTAGCTCAGAGGATCAAAAAAAGTCAGATGAAATAATTCCTGAAGTAGTCGAAGGTTCTCATAATCATGATTTAAGAGAGTCTGTGGTGTTGGGAGATTCTGCTCAGAATATACTAGATGAGTTAGAAAATAAATTAGCTAATGTTAAAAGCTCAGAAGAAAAGCTGATTATCTTAGATAGTTTAATTAATTTTGCAAGCTCCGAAAAACAACCAGTCTTAATGGCTGATTTTTTTAAGGAGAAAGCTACTATATCACAAACAGAGGAAGCTTGGATGCAAGCGGGAGACATCTTCTTTAAGACGTTTCGTTTCTCTAATGCTGATGGTCACGTAGTTATCGAGGAGGCAATTGCTGCTTATGAAAAGGCGCTTGAGCTAAATCCTGATAATTTATCAGCCAAAACAGCACTTGGTGTTTGTTATGTAGAAGGTGCAGGCGCTTTAGGCGAAGCACCAATGAAGGGAATTGGATTGTTAATGGAAGTATTAGCAGTCGATTCGAATAATATTGACGCACTGATCAATTTAGGGTACTTCTCGATTCAATCGACGCAGTACGATAAGGCGATAGAGCGATTCAATAAGGTGCTAGAGATAGACCCAGAGAATGCTGAGGCATACCTTTATATGACCGATTTGTATGTACAGATGGGTGAAATTGAAAAAGGGTTGTCTTATTTAGAACGATATAAATCTTTTCAAGAAGACCCGTTAGTGATTGCACAAGTGGATGCTTACATTGAAGAGTTGAAGATAAAAAAGTAGTTAATAACAATAAATTAAAAGATATGCCAAGCGGTAAGAAAAGAAAAAGACATAAAATGGCTACCCACAAACGTAAAAAACGTTTAAGAAAGAATAGACACAAGAAGAAGAAGTAATAAGTACCCGGCTGCTATGTTAGCAGCCGGATTATTTTTTCATTTTTCATAAAATCAAGTCGTTAACCCTGCAATAAAATGCCTTGGGTTACTTGTGTTAGTGCTTATTCGTATATATGGTTCTGGATTTAGTTATTCATTCTTCTCCCAACGACGTTACTATTGCCCTTTTGAAAGACAAGGCATTAGTAGAATTGAACAAGGAGAAAAACAACAATAGTTTTTCTGTAGGTGACATTTATTTAGCTCGTATCAAAAAAGTGATGCCTGGGCTAAATGCTGCTTTTGTGGATGTAGGTTATGAAAAAGATGCTTTTCTACATTACTTAGATTTGGGTCCGAAGTTTTCTTCGCTCAATAAATATGTAAATGGTGTAGTATCAAAAAAAATTAACACAGCTTCTTTAAAAGACTTTAAGTTTGAGCCTGATATTGAAAAAACAGGAAAAATTAATGAGCAGCTAACTGGAAATCAGCATGTCCTCGTTCAGGTAGCTAAAGAGCCTATTTCAACAAAGGGTCCACGGTTAAGCGCAGAGCTATCCATTGCTGGTCGTTATCTTGTACTCGTTCCGTTTTCTGATCGTATTTCTGTTTCGCAGAAAATTAAAAGCAGTGAAGAACGATCACGTTTAAAGCGATTAATTCAAAGCATACGTCCTCAGGGATTTGGTGTCATTATTAGAACTGTTGCTGAGAATAAAAAAGTAGCAGATCTACACAGTGATTTAAACACACTTTATGAAAAATGGGAGGAATCATTTTCCAAGCTTCAATCATCTAAGCCTCCAACCAGGGTTCTTGGTGAATTAAGTCGAACCTCTGCTATGTTGCGCGATTTGATGAATGCGCAGTTCAGTAATATCTATGTCGATGATAAAAACATTCAGCAAGAGCTAAAAGAGTATATTAGCTCTATTGCGCCCGGGCGTGAAAGTATTGTAAAGGGATATCGACGAACCACTCCAATTTTTGACCATTTTGGCATTGAAAAGCAGATTAAATCACTTTTCGGTAAAAATGTAACCATGAAATCTGGTGCTTACTTAATTATTGAGCACACAGAAGCTTTACACGTAGTAGATGTAAACAGTGGTCAGCGTAGCCGTAAAATGGATAATCAAGAGCAAAATGCACTTGAAGTAAACATCGAATCAGCACATGAAATCGCACGACAGTTGCGCCTAAGAGATATGGGTGGAATTATTGTGATCGACTTCATTGACATGAAAGATGGAGCAAACAGAGAGAAGCTTTTTGAGGTGATGCGAGAAGCAATGTCCGAAGACAGAGCAAAGCACTCCATACTACCTCCTTCAAAATTTGGCTTGATTCAAATTACCCGTCAACGAGTACGTCCTGAAATGGACATTAAAACTGCTGAAACCTGTCCTTCTTGTAATGGAACTGGTGAAGCCCAAGCCACTATCTTGCTAATTGATGAGATTGAGAATAACTTGCGTTATATCCTCACGCAACTGAATCAAAAGAAAATTAGCCTACATGTTCACCCATTTATTGAAGCTTACCTTACAAAGGGATTTTATTCCATACAGCGAAAATGGTTTATGAAATATAACAAGTGGGTAAAGATACATGCATCTGATGCATATGAATTTTTAGAGTATCGCTTTCAAGATGCGAATAGCGAAGAGATTAGTTTGAAGTAAGAGTCTCTCTCCCTACTAATCGCTTGTAATAAATCACCAATGGTAAAATGGAAAGTAATGTAGCACCTGCTGCAATTCCAAATGCCCATGTGATATTGGAGTCTACACTAAAAAAGGCCATCGAAAATAATCCAATAAAGGCGGATCGTAGAAATATGTTGATGCTTTGAAAAACACTGTTTGAACGGCCAATTACATGGTTTGGAATGTGATTAAACAGATACGTCACCCTCAGTATTCGAACGCCGGCATTACTCATCCCAAAGAATATTCCCAAGCTTAATAATATCCACACTTCTTTGCTTACAGATAGTAAGGTGAATGCAGTTGCTGCAACTGACATTAGCAAGATTACGGCGACAACGGTATTGATTTTTTTGAGCAGTTTGGTGACAAAGAATCCGGATAATACTGCACCCAAGGCATACAGTACTTTTGTGGACGCATAGATATCGCCTTCTACCTGTAAATGCTGATCGATGTACATGGGCCATAATAGATGTGTAGAGATCAATACAAATATAAAAACCGTGTAAGAGGCATTCCCAAAATGGAAGATAAGTGGATTTGCTTTTAAAAATTGCACTCCCTCTTTGAGTCTTACCCATGCATTTTCTTTCGATACGGCTACTTTTTCGACTGTTGGGACGTATTTGATACTTTTAATTAACGCCATAGCAACCAAGTAGGTACTGGCATCTAAGGCAAAAATCTTTTGTATACTCCATGCTTCTACATGCAGATTTACACCCCAAAAACTCGTATCCAACCCTTCGATTAAGACAATTGCCATTGCGCCTGATAGTACATTGGTCGTCTGCCCGATGACTTCTAAAAGTGAATTGGTTTTACCGTAATTCTCTTTTTCAGTTATTTCTTGTCCAAACGCATATAGGGTAGGGTAGTGAATGTTGTAGTTAAAAATGGTAAAACAAAAAACAAGGGCGACTAAAGTCATCGGTACGGTACCTGCATAGAATCCGTACCCTGAAACAAAAGCCAATACCGAAAAACTAACGATACACAAACCCAAAAAGATGTTCTTTCGAGGAAATTTATCAATTAACGTACCTGCATATAATCCCCAAAAGAGAGTAGCAAAGGTGGCGATGGAGTAAAAGGTGGCAAAGAAAGAAGCCTCCCCCAATTGCTTGGCAAAATACCATGGTATAGCCAACATGCTAATTCCTTGGGCAAACTGAGAAATTGCATTTGCTGTAAGAAGGGTGTAAAGGGCTTTTTTATTTCTCATTTTATCGCTGTAAACTCAGGAATTTCCCCAAATTCAGTTAATTTCGGGCAAAGTTAACATTACCCATTCGATGAATCGATTTCAAAACCCATTAACTCCCGAAAAAGTTTTAGCGAAGGCACAAAAGTTTTGCTTGTATCGCGAAAGGAGCGAAGCAGAAATGGAACGTAAGATTAGAGAGTGGGGAGCAAGCCAGGAGGTGATTGATAGAACACTCGACCATCTTATTGCGGATCGATTTGTTTCTAACGAGCGATTTGCAATGGCTTATACTCGGGGAAAATTTAATGTAAAACGATGGGGGAAGATCAAGATACGGCAAGGGTTAAAAATGCATAAGATCTCAACGAATTTGATGGAGTCTGCATTTCAGCAAATAGACGATTCATTATATCGAGAGGCATTAGAGCATATTTTGGTCAGAAAAATGCCTGACAAAGTTGAGCATTTGAATAATCAAGAGCGTTTTGAGTTAAAAGGTACTTTGTATCGAACTGCTGCTCAGAAAGGGTATGAGAGTGATTTAATCATGCAGCTATTGGATCAGTTGTTTAAGGTATAGCTCTTTTGTCCAACATAATTTTTAACCCCCATAAGCCATCTTTAAATTCATAACGGGCAGTACTTCGGCCTTTGTAAAATGCGGAGTCACGAGAGTCAAAAGCGGTGAGAATGGCGTACTCTGAAAGGGTGTCATTTTCTAAATGGATGGTAGAAAAATATCGACTCATTTCGATGGATTCGATATTATATGTTTCCACATGAAAGTTATCACTTCCGATGTGATTGGTAAAAAAGAACAGCCCTGCAAGGAGCGGTGAATAACCCAATAAGCTGATTAAGAAGAATTCGTAAATACTCATCGTGAATCTTTTACGATACCATTTAATTGGTATGAGTAGCGTAATTGCAAAAATGCCCGCTATAATTTTGGTGATTCCCCAAATGCTGATAACAGTCTCACTTGCAAAGTTTACAAGTAAGAATAAACCGATAAAAAGAGCTAAGGTCATTAAAACGTGAATGCTGCTCATGTTGTCTTTCGTTTCCTTAGGAGGTTTAGGTGGGTTCGCCTTGTAATGTGCTTTCACCAGCTCACGTCTTATTCGTCTTAACTCACGTCGTTCTTCAGGGGTCGGCATTCGCTTCTATTGTGGTTGAAATCCTTGCTAAAATAACAACAAATTAAACAATAAAATTGCCACAATTGGCTTAATTTTGAACTCCTAAAAAGAAAGCAATATGGTCACTCAAGAGAACATCAAAGAACTAGTTGGGCGCGTGGAAGCGCTAAGGGGGTATCTTTGACATCGATGATAAGTTAATTCAAATTGCTGAAGATGAGCAGCGTACTCAGTTACCTGAGTTTTGGGACGATCCTAAAGCTGCTGAAAAATTCTTAAAACAAGTTCGTGACCAAAAAGTATGGACAGATGGTTATGCTGCGATGAAAGCCGCCGTTGACGATTTGCAGGTCATCTATGAATTTTTTAAAGAAGGAGAAGGGAGTGAACAAGATGTGGAGTCTGCACATGCAAAAGCCTTTGAAGCAGTTGAAGAGCTAGAGTTTAAGAAGATGCTCAGCGAGGAAGAAGACACCCTCAGTGCCGTTATTCAGATTACGGCAGGCGCAGGTGGTACTGAAAGTTGTGATTGGGCATCGATGCTCATGCGAATGTATCTGCAATGGGCAGAAAAACACCAATGCAAGGTAAAAGAGCTAGATTACCAAGAAGGAGATGTAGCAGGTGTAAAAACCGTTACTTTGGAGATAGACGGTGAGTTTGCTTACGGCTATTTAAAGGGAGAAAATGGTGTTCACCGTTTGGTGCGTATTTCACCTTTCGATAGTAATGCCAAACGCCATACATCTTTTGTTTCTGTCTATGTGTATCCACTGGTAGATGACTCTATAGAGATCAAGATAAATCCTGCGGACATTACCTGGGATACTTTCCGTTCCGGAGGTGCAGGAGGTCAAAATGTAAATAAAGTGGAGACTGGGGTTCGTCTGCATCACAAGCCTTCTGGGATTGTAATTGACAATACAGAAACTCGCTCTCAATTGGGTAACAAAGAAAAGGCCATGCAATTACTAAAGTCTCAACTGTATGAGATTGAGATGCGTAAAAAGCTAGAGAAGCGTGCTGAAATTGAATCGGAGAAGAAAAAAATTGAATGGGGATCGCAGATAAGAAACTATGTCATGCACCCTTATAAGTTAGTTAAAGACGTCAGAACATCACACGAAACATCCAACGTAGACAATGTAATGAATGGGGATTTAGATCCATTTATTAAAGCCTATTTGATGGAGTATGGTGGTGGAAAATAATAGAATTATGAAAATATACCATAACCCAAGGTGTACCAAAAGTAGAGAAACACTTGCATTGATTAACGATGCAGGAGTTGATGTAGAAGTTGTGGAATATCTTAAGAATGTTCCAAGTCGGACGGAATTAGAAATGATATTATCTAAACTAAACCTAAAACCTTCCCAAATATTGAGAAAAGGAGAAGCAGTTTATAAGGAAAAGTTTAAAAACTCAAACTTTACGGAAGAAGAGTGGATAACGATTATGATGGAGTATCCGAAATTAATCGAACGACCAATAGTGATTAGCGGAAATAAGGCGGTAATTGGGAGACCTCCAGAGAATGTAAACGAATTGCTGGGTTAAAGAAGCTTATTCAGCTTTTTTTCCTTTTAATTTTTCAATTACATACATAGTAATTGCGTAAGGAAGAGCAAATGCTGATAAAAACAACAATACCCAAAATGCAAGTCCGAAAATGGCTAAGAAAAGTAAAAATCCTCCTGTAAACATAATTTGATTTCTTTTGTGAAGACAAATTTAGTTAATATTTAAGAATAGTAATCTTCAAATCATAAAAAATACATTAAAAAATGGATTATCGAATAGAGAAAGACACCATGGGTGATGTAAGAGTGCAAGCTGATAAATACTGGGGTGCACAAACCGAACGATCTCGTAATAATTTTAAAATTGGCGATTCAAAGCAAACGATGCCAATCGAAATCGTTCGTGGATTTGCTTATTTAAAAAAGGCAGCAGCGCACACAAATTGTGAATTAGGTGTTTTAAATGAAGAAAAAAGAGATTTGATCTCAAAGGTTTGTGATGAAATATTAGACGGTCAGTTGGATGATCAATTTCCCCTAGTTGTATGGCAGACTGGTTCTGGGACTCAATCAAATATGAATACGAATGAGGTAATTGCGAATAGAGCACATGTAATTGCAGGGAATAAGCTAGGAGAAGGTAAAACCATGATTCATCCGAATGATGATGTGAATAAGTCTCAATCATCAAATGATACTTTCCCAACGGGAATGCACATCGCATCTTATAAAATGGTAGTTGAAACAACCATCCCTGGTGTGGAGCAGTTGAGAAGTACGTTAGACAGAATTGCAAACGAGTTCAAAGATGTCGTTAAGATTGGCCGAACCCACTTGATGGATGCTACTCCTTTGACTGTTGGTCAAGAATTTTCTGGTTTTGTTTCACAATTGGATCATGGGCTAAAGGCCTTGAAAAATACGTTACCTCACTTAGCTGAATTAGCGCTAGGTGGAACAGCCGTTGGTACTGGAATCAATACTCCGAAAGGATACTCGGAGCTTGTAGCAAAGAAGATTGCTGAGTTTAGTGGTTTGCCTTTTATTACGGCTGAAAATAAATTTGAAGCACTAGCGGCTCATGATGCAATCGTGGAAACTCACGGAGCATTAAAACAACTGGCTGTGAGTTTAATGAAAATTGGAAACGATGTTCGCTTATTGGCATCAGGACCTCGATGTGGGATCGGTGAGATTAATATTCCTGCAAATGAGCCTGGTTCTTCTATTATGCCTGGTAAGGTAAATCCTACGCAATGCGAAGCGCTAACAATGGTTTGCGCTCAGGTAGTTGGAAATGACGTGGCAGTAACCACAGGTGGTATGAATGGTCATTTTCAATTGAACGTATTTAAACCAATGATGGCGAAAAACCTCTTGGAGTCTGCTCGTTTGCTTGGGGATGCTTGCATATCTTTTGATGTAAACTGTGCAGTTGGTATTGAGCCAAATCATGCTAACATTACCAAGAATCTGAATAACTCACTGATGCTGGTAACGGCGCTTAATACGCATATTGGCTACGATAAAGCATCAAAAATAGCAAAAACAGCCCACGAGAATGGTACTACTTTGAAGGAAGAGGCGATTAATTTGGGGTACTTAACTGCTGAGCAATTTGACCAATGGGTGAGACCAGAAGATATGATTGGATCATTATAAAATACAAATAGTTTAATTTTAAAACCTGCTGATGTTCGCTTCAGCAGGTTTTTTTTGTTTAAAACTGCTTTTACTATTTTTATATCATGAAAAATATATTGTTTTATGTTTGTGCTCTGATGCTGTTTTCTTGCTCTAATTCGGTGAATGAAGGCCAAGTAAATTCGATGACAAGTCAAGAGTCTGAAACCATTGTTTATGAAGGTGACCAGATAAAAATAACTGACCTAAAAAGTCCTACCAACGAAAGTTTGCGCGGTATATCTGTAGTGGACGAGAAAGTGGCTTGGTTCAGTGGAGCAAATGGAGCCATCATAAAAACGATAGATGGAGGCAAAACCTTTCATTTTGCCAAAACGCCTTACGAAGGGGAAATGCTCGATTACAGAGATATATATGCATTTGATGCAGATTCTGCTATTCTAATGAACTCTGGTGATGGAGGGAAGCTTTACCGAACTGAAAATGGTGGGATGGGATGGAATAAAGTATTTAATTTTCCTGTGCCGGGACTATTTTTTGATGCAGTAGAATTTGTAGATGATCAATTCGGCTTGGCTTACAGTGATCCAGTAAATGGGAAGCACTTTATTTTAGTTTCAGGAATAGCAGGTAAACGATGGATTACTCCTCCACCGGAGAACTTGATTCCGGCTTTGGAAGGAGAGGCCGGTTTTGCGGCAAGTGGTTCTTGTATAGCTTTTACGCCTAGCAAAAGAGCATTTATTGGCTTGGGGGGGGCTAAAGGACGAATGTTGGTATCAGAACACCCTTATAAAACATGGATAGCAATGGAAACGCCTATTTTTCAGGGCGCTTCCACTCGAGGTATCTATTCTATAGACTTTAAAGATAATTTGATTGGTGTAGCAGTTGGAGGGGACTACACCCTGCCAGATACAAGTATGGTAGAAAATTCTATCTATACTACGGACGGCGGATTAACATGGCAGAATCCTGAAACGCCGCTTAGTGGTTATCGATCGTGCGTGACTTACTGTTCGCCTGCAGATTTGTTTATTGCCATTGGTACAAACGGAATGGACATTAGTGCTGATGGTGGTAAAAATTGGAAAAGAGTCAATGATATAGACCTAAATGCTATTCAATTTGTAAAGAATTCTAATGTTGGTTACCTGCTCGGTAGCAAAGGGCAAATTTATAAGATAGAAGTAATGTGATTGGTCAATTCGATACCCCCCCCCTTTCTGAAGTTAGTAGAGATATTATCTAAACAAAAAATTGCGTTTGCCGGCAGACAAACGCAATTAATAAATTAATAAGGGTTACCTGTATTAGCAAAGCTTATACAAACTTTTCGCCCTTTCCGATTTTAATATCAGTTACAAATTCTTTTATCTTCTGTTCGTCTTCTTTTTTACAAACCAATAGTGTGTCATTCGACTCTACCACGATATAACCATCTAGGCCCTGTAGTACCACCAGTTTTTCTTTTGGCATACTTACGATACAGTTATGGCTATCATAAAGCATTACATTTTTACCAATTGTAGCATTTAAGTTTTCATCGTGTTTGAGGTGAGTGTAAATAGAGCCCCAAGTCCCAAGGTCTGACCAACCAATGTCTGCTGAAAGTACAAAAACGTTTGGTGCTTTTTCCATGATTCCATAATCGATAGAAATGCTTTTGCAGACTGCATATGTATCTTTTATAAACTGCTCCTCTTCGTTTGTATTTAACTTACTGTAACCATCATCAAAATAGCCACTAAGTTCAGGCATATGATTCTTAAAGGCAGTAATAATGTCTGTGGCTGTCCAAATGAACATCCCTGAATTCCAGCTAAACTCTCCACTCTCTACAAATTGCTTGGCGAGCTCTATATTTGGTTTCTCTGTAAACGTCTTTACTTTTTTTATTCTGCTGTTCTTATCAGAACTGTCAAACTGAATGTAGCCATAACCTGTATCAGGCCTACTCGGCTCTATTCCTAAAGTCAGTAGCGCATTGTTGTTTTCTACGTAGTTTAATGCGGTATTGATGTTTTCGATAAACTTATCCTCTTTTAAAATAAGGTGATCCGCTGGAGCAACAACAACTTTAGCATTGGCATTAAGCGACTTTATTTTATAACTCGCGTAAGCTACACATGGTGCAGTGTTTCTTCTGCTTGGCTCACATAATACCTGTGCTTCACTCATGCCTTCACATTGATCCAAAACAAGGTCACGATAATCCTCATTAGTTACCACAAAGATATTCTCCTTTGGAGCTATTCGTTGCAGTCGATCATAGGTCTGCTGAATCAGCGTTCGGCCTGTTCCTAAAATATCAATAAATTGTTTGGGGTAAGAGGTGCGACTCATCGGCCAAAAGCGACTACCAATGCCGCCTGCCATTATCACGCAGTAGTTATCTTTATTCATCCTTTTCGTCTAATAGAGGCCTAAATTACGAATAGTTGATGGTTGCAAAAAGTAGTTTTAGATATATTACCGAAACTAATCTTCCTTATGATCGGGTATCGGGGTAACTTCAGCTATTCCATTTACCAAGTATCTTTTTTTCGTCGCTAGCTCGATACAGATGTAGCGCTTCCGCTTTAATTCTTTTTTTTGAAATACACGACCTGTCGACAATTGAAATATGGAATTCTCTGGTAATTCCTCCAAATGAATTACAGGGTTGTCGTCGTAATGCTTTAAAGCTTTGAGTAATTTGGTGTCACTGCAGCTTGAAGCTTTTGGACGGTTAATGTGCTCAATAATTGTTTGTTCTAGTTCTGCTGGGAAAGTGTTATTCCCTACAAATTGAGATAAGCAATTACTGTAAATTTGCTTCCATTCTTTACCATGCGGCAAAACCTTTTGTTGATGTTTGTCCCAACAAATTCCGTGTGCGATTTCATGCACTAGGGTAATTAGGAAGGCATACTGATTCAAATCACCGTTAACCGATATTCGAGCAGGTTTACCTTGGTGAGCAGGCCTAAAATCGCCCAGTTTCGTCGCTCTTGACTTCTTGATGGTGAGTTGCAATCGAAATTCATTCATCCAGTCTAAGCAAGGGGCTATAGATGATTCGGGTAAGTACTTTTTTAAAACTTCAACAGCTGACTGTTTAGCCATTAACTAAAGTATTGATAGGTTAAGAAGCTTGCTAAGTAGGCTAATCCACCCATGTAGACTACTTGTATAATGGCCCACTTCCAAGAGTTGGTCTCTTTAGCTACGATAGCTACCGTAGCCATACATTGTAAAGCAAATGCATAAAAGATAAGTAAAGAATATCCAGTTGCACGAGTATAAACCTTTTCGCCCGTTCTCGGATCTTTTGCATTTTGCATTTTCTCTTTTAGAGATGTTGTATTATCAGCATCTCCTACAGAATATATAGTAGCCATGGTTCCTACGAATACTTCACGTGCAGCAAAAGACGTTATGATAGAAATTCCAATCTTCCAGTCAAAACCCAAAGGACGAATTGCAGGTTCTATAAACTTGCCCAACTGACCGGCGTAGCTTGCTTGTAGCTTTTCGCTAGCCAATTGCTCGGCCATCGTTTCATTGTTAATGTTTGGCTCTAATAGTCCTTTCTCGTATTTTTTTTCTATCCGTTCGAAGGAATCGCCGGGACCATACGATGACATCACCCAAAGGATAATAGAAATGGCAATGATAATTTTACCTGCTTCAAAAAGGAATACTTTTACCTTGTTGACAATGGTTAGCCCTACATTTTTCCATCTTGGAGCCCTATAAATCGGCATTTCCATGATGAAGTGACTCGATTCGTTTGTTTTGATAAACGTTTTCATCACCCATGAGGTTCCTATGGCAGCAATAAACCCCAATAGGTATAATGCCATCATAACAATACCCTGAAGGTTAAATATTCCAATTTTAGCCTCTGTTGGAATAACCAAAGCAATCAATAAAGTGTAGACAGGTATCCGGGCAGAACAGCTAATTAATGGAGTGATAAAAATAGTAAGTAGTCGCTCTTTCTTATTGCTAATTGTTCGTGCACTCATTATTGCAGGAACGGCGCATGCTGCTCCACTTAATAATGGAATAATGGACCGACCATTTAATCCAAACCTTTTCAGTAGGCCATCCATCATGAAACTAATACGTGATAAATAACCAGTATCTTCTAAAATGGCAATAAAAGCAAATAGTGCTGCAATCTGTGGGATAAAAATAATGATTCCTCCTAAGCCGGCTATTATTCCATCTACTAGTAAATCGGTCAAAATACTTTTAGGGAGCACTTCTGAAGCCCAGTTTCCAAAATACAAAAACCCTTCCTCAATCATGGTCATTGGGTATTCAGACCATGAGAATACGGCCTGAAAGATTAAGAATAGAATCGATAGAAATATAAAGTAACCTCCTATGCGATGCGTTAGTATTTGATCTATCTTACGTGTTAACTTACTAGCCTTCTTCTCTCCTTTTGCAGTAATTGTTGCTTTTAATATTTCTTTGATGCGTTGATTTCTGCGAAGTGCATTATCTACATCTTTTTCTCCATCAAGCACTGAGATAAACGGCGGACGCTTTTCTTCTTTAAAGTCAATGATGGCTTGTTTTAGCTCTTTTATACCTTTTCCAATCCTTGCATTCATCGGAATGATAGGTAAGTTTAGCGACTTGGATAATTCCTTTACATTGATAGATTGTTGGTTTTGCTCTACCACATCCATCATGTTTAATCCAAGAATCACGGACTTGTCTAAATCCATTAGTTGTGAGCAAAGCAACAGGCTTCTTCTGAGGTTACTTGCATCAGCGATAACTACGATGATTTCTCTTTTGCCGTTGCTTTTATCAGAACTGAGATAATCAAAAGTAACACGTTCATCTTCTGAACGTGGGCTTAGGCTATAGGTGCCTGGAAGATCAATTACATGTGCTTTTAAAGTAGGAGTTAAAGAAATGTTTCCAGTCTTTTTTTCTACGGTAACTCCGGGGAAGTTCCCTACCTGTTGGTTAAGCCCTGTTAGTTCGTTAAAAACAGTTGATTTTCCTGCATTGGGATTACCCACTAATAATAACTGAATCGTTTCTTTTAATTGCTTCCCTTTCTTCACAGTGCTATTTTTGAAATGAAACGACGATCTCCTTTGCATCGTCTTTGCGCAAGCTTAACAATGCTCCATCAATACTGATCATCATAGGATCACCAAGCGGTGCTATTTGTTCTACCAATACTTCTTCTCCTACCATACATCCCATACAAAGTAATTGTACCGAAAGTGATTCATTATGAATGGACTCTATGGTGACGATGTCTCCAATTTGGGCTTCTGATAGGTGAATCGTTTTACTCATTTATTTAGATTGATTCTAAATAGCTAAATTAGGGTTTTTAGTGGAATTCCTCTTTTAAATTCGACTAAAATAAGTGCTGGTGGGGTCAGATTTTTCCATCGACCACCCTGGACAATCACATTTTTTCTTCGTTTTATTTTTCATTCGTTTTTGTAGTCCATTGGTGGTATTACAACTACTCAAACAGAAAAGGGTAATTGCGACTATTGGGACGGCTGTTTTGAAAATACGCATAACGCAAAGATGATTAAAGTTTTGGTAAAACGATAACTTTTCAAATGAGATGGATCAATCCTTTTTGCAATACTGCACTGCTAATTGAGGACTACCTTGTAAAAAAAAGCCTTTTCGAGTAGTCATTCGAAAAGGCTTTTTAAAAAGTAGTAATACCAATTTACTATTTCAAGTAAAGTTGGTGCGTATTGATTCGTTTGTCAACTGTGTAAGCAATCGGTAACGAACCAACACAATAGAAAAAATTATCCGCACTTACTGTATCCGCAGCTTTCACAAGTAATACAGCCTTCTTTAAAAACAAGACCTTCCTCCTCGTCACATCCTGGACAAACTTGGCCAGATACCTTTGTGCCATCGGCAACATATTTTTTAAGAGCTCTTACCACACCATTTTTCCACGTATTTAGGCTTTCTTCACTTAAGTGCAAGTTTGAAACCATATCCACTACAAAAGGAATTGGCATACCATGACGTAATACCCCTGAAATTAATTTGGCATAGTTCCAGTACTCTTGGTTAAATGTTCTAGATAGTCCTTCGATGGTTGTTTTATAACCATCTTTATCTTCGTATTGGAAGTCGTATCGAGCGCTACCGTCTTCAGTTTTACTTCTGATTACCCATCCGTTTTCTACGTGAGAAAGAATAGAAAACGAATCCTCAGCTCTACCCGTGAAAATTTCATAAGGTCTTCCTTCGTATAACCCGATAATAGCAATCCACTTTTCTGCGTTGTTGTTGAATTTAACAATTTCCGCTTCTAATGATTTTGGACGCTTTGGCGCTTGAGTTTCTGCAAATGATACTGGAGTGTTATCTTCTTTTTTCTCATCGTTAGAAATTAATACACCACTTCTAGAACCATCTCTGTATACTGTTATTCCTTTACAGCCAGACTCCCATCCTGTTAGGTAAATTTTACTTACCATTTCTTCTGTACAGTCATTAGGTACGTTTACCGTAACTGATATAGAATGATCAATCCATTTCTGAACTGCTCCTTGCATTTTTACTTTGTTTACCCAGTCTACATCATTAGCGGTAGCTTTGTAGTAAGGACTTTTTTCGATGATTTTATTCAAATCTTCTTGTGGCATTGCTGCTACTTCATCAAGATTGTACCCGTTAATTTCTAACCACGTTTTGAAATTGTGATGGAATACATTGTATTCTTCCCAAGCATCACCTACTTCATCAATAAAGTCAACACGGCTATTTTTATCATTAGGGTTTACTTTCTTTCTTCTCTTATAAGAAACCATAAATACAGGCTCTATTCCTGAAGTGGTTTGTGTCATGATCGATGTGGTACCTGTTGGTGCAATTGTCAATAGGGCGATATTACGACGTCCGTATTTTACCATATCTTCATACAATGCAGGGTCTGCTTCTTTCAATCGGTTAACCATTGGGTTTTTCTCCTCACGAATTGAATCGTAAATCGGGAAAGAACCTCTATCTCTAGCCATGTCTACAGAAGAACGGTATGCAGCTAATGCTAG
This sequence comes from uncultured Acidiluteibacter sp., assembly GCA_965656555.1. Classification (GTDB taxonomy): domain Bacteria; phylum Bacteroidota; class Bacteroidia; order Flavobacteriales_E; family Vicingaceae; genus Acidiluteibacter. The sequence goes on from CBFHLF010000010.1 coordinate 18,139, forward strand.
ATTTTTGTGGACTTTTACAGAGAAATTAAGCGCTTCATCTGTTCCATATCTTAATCCCAAAGCAGCTAGCATATCTCCTTCTGCTGTAATACCAACTCCAGTTCTTCTACCTTCTTGGCATTTTGCTTTGATTTTATTCCAAAGGGTCAATTCAGTTTGTTTTACCTCTAGTACTTCTGGATCTTTTTCAATCTTTTCGATGATGGCATCAATCTTCTCTATCTCTAAATCAACAATATCATCCATGATACGCTGAGCCATTTGGGTATGCTTTTTAAATAAAGGCATGTCAAATTTAGCTTCAGGAGTAAATGGATTCTCTACATAACTCAATAGGTTGATTGCTAATAAACGGCAGCTATCATAGGGGCATAATGGAATTTCTCCACAAGGGTTGGTAGAAACTGTTTTGAAACCTAGGTCTGCGTAGCAGTCAGGAATAGATTCGTTTACTACTGTGTCCCAGAATAAAATACCAGGCTCAGCTGATTTCCATGCGTTGTGGATAATTTTATCCCATAATTTGGAAGCGTCTACGTCTTTCTTGAAAGTAGGCGACTTAGCATCTACAGGATATTGTTGCTCGTATGAAGAGTTGCTTTTTACGGCCTTCATAAAGTCATCATCTATCTTAACAGAAACGTTTGCTCCAGTAACCTTCGTGCCATCCATCTTTGCATCGATGAAGCCCTCAGCGTCGGGATGCTTCACTGATACAGATAACATTAATGCGCCTCTTCGACCATCTTGAGCGACTTCTCTAGTAGAGTTAGAGTAACGCTCCATAAAAGGTACCACGCCTGTAGAAGTGAGTGCGCTATTCATTACTGGGCTTCCTTTTGGACGTATATGTGATAAGTCGTGACCAACTCCACCACGTCTTTTCATTAACTGTACTTGTTCCTCATCAATTTTCATCACACCGCCATATGAATCTGCTACACCTTTATTACCGATAACAAAACAGTTCGATAATGAGGCAATTTGGTGATCGTTACCAATACCTGTCATCGGGCCACCTTGTGGAACAATGTACTTGAAGTCTTTCAATACATCGTATACTTCATCATAAGAATATGAATTAGCATATCGTGCCTCTATTCGTGCAATTTCACTTGCCATTCTTTGGTGCATATGATCGGGTGTACATTCATAGATATTTCCTGCAGAATCTTTGAGTGCATATTTGTTTACCCAAACATTGGCAGCGAGGTCGTCTCCTTTAAAATATTCAGATGCTCCTGCTACAGCTTCTTCATAGGTGTAGGTTTTTCTTTTCTCGTTTTTCACTGTGGTAGAATTATCTATTGCGGTGTTCGAGTTTGTGGCTGTTTTTTTAGCAATGTCTTTCATGTCAATGAGTTGTTTTAAATTGTGTAACTAGTGGCGGGTTACTTTATTTTCCTTTGCAAGGTACAATCTCATCTAACAAATTTGGCGCATCTTCGTTTACTTTTATTAACATTCTGTTTTTTATATCGCGTGCTTTATGCCGCTTAATGTTCAGAAAAATCTTTGATTTTTTATTAACAATTCGATGAAAATTGTACTGTTTTTTGCATGGTAAAATATCGCTAAAAAATCTCCAAAAACAGAAAACTTTATTTCATTATTATTCGTTTATTCTTTGTTATATCTATTAACTTATGGTTAAATTTGCACCCACCATTTTAAGCGGTTACAACAGACAATAGATGGAAAAGATAGTAGGAGTAGAGTTAAGTCACCGATTTGCACCCATAGATATAAGGGAGCAAATGGCGTTGAATGATGAGCAAACCATGCAAGCTCTTGCTGATCTAAAGAAAATCTACTCTGAAGTATTTATCATAGCAACTTGTAACCGACTTTCACTTTACGCCTTTGGAGAGAATTACTATGGTTTGGAAGAATACCTTAAGCGTTTTGGTAATTTTTCTCAATACCTAACAGTGCTCCCTGATACCGAAATTGCCATTAAGAATTTATTTTCTACCGCCGCAGGTTTGGAGTCTCAAGCAATCGGAGAGCATCAGATTGTTGGTCAGATTAGAACAGCCCTCTCGTTAGCTAGAAAAATGAAGACGATTGGCCCAATGCTAGATGAGATGATTCGTCATGCGGTACATACAGGGAAAAGGGCTCGTTTAGAAACAAATATTGGTCGTCATTCTGCTTCTCTAGCAACCGTTGGTTTCGAGTTAATCGAAAAACACGGATATCAGTTAGAAGAAAGCTCGCTATTAGTAGTTGGTACCGGTAATATGGCCAACCTAGTTGCAACAATACTTGATCGAACGAAGGTAAAGCAATTGTACATTGCAAGCCATAACTTAGAAAGAGCCTCTGAAATGGCTAAAGAATGGGGTGGTGAAGCGATAGAAATAAAACAACTGTTCCGGTATGTTGGACAGGTGGATATTATAATTGGTGGAACGCAAGGCGAAGTTAACCTTTTAAGTGAAGCCGCATTGACTGACAGCAAGTGTACACGTGCTCAGTTTGCATTTAAAGCGTCAGAGCCTAAATTGCTTATAGATTTTGGTTTACCTAGAAACTTCAATCCTGGTTTAAAAAATATGGATGGCTTAACGTTGTATGACCTTGACGATATCAAAAAAATGACTTTTGAGAGCCTGCTGAAGCGTCATGATGAGATACCAAAGGCTACTGAGATTGTTGAGGATGAAGTTCAGAAATTCACTAGTTGGTATTACAACAGAAAGGCTTCACCTGTTTTAGAAGCCTATTGGCATTCTTTGCAGGAGACGAAAGAGGCGGAATTAAGCTGGTTGCTACCTAAAATGGGTGACTTGACACCTGCACAAATTGAATTGCTAGAAAAGTTCTCTCATCGTATGGTTCGCAAAATATCAAAGCGACCAATGGAAGTGATACATGAGCTTTCTCATAATATGCATGAACAGGATAATCCTATACATACGGTAAAAAAAGTATTCGGATTGGAAGATGTAGAGTTAGAAGTGCCAAAGAGAAGAGTTATCGTAGGTACCAGAGGAAGCAAACTTGCATTGACGCAAACACATCAAGTGATTGAAACATTAAAAGAGTTTCATCCTGATTATGAATTTGTAACTAAAGTTATCCGAACTAATGGAGATGACGGTGACATAGAAGTAATGGGTGCATTTACCACAGCCATTCAAAGAGCGTTGGTTGCAGGTACAGTAGATATGGCTGTACATAGTTTTAAGGATTTGCCGATTGAAACAGTAAGTGGGTTAAAACTAGCAGCTATTTCAGAACGAGCTGATGTTAGGGATATTCTAATCTCCAAGAAAGGAGAGAAATTTGCTGATTTGCCAAAAGGGGCAATTATTGGAACCGGAAGCCTAAGGCGCCAAATTCAGTTGAAGCAATTACGTCCTGACATTGAAACGAAATTTATCCAAGGTAATCTCGATACCAGAATCAAAAAGATGATGGAAGGGGATTATGATGCGATCATACTTGCCTATGCTGGAATTAATCGACTAGGAATGATTGATAAAGCAGATGATGTCTTTACTGAAGAGGACTTGTTGCCTGCTGTTGCCCAAGGAGCACTAGCTCTTGAAGTACGAGATGAAAGTGGGTTCGTAATGGACTTGGTAAAGAAATTTAATCATAAACCAACTCAGATAGCGACTTTCGCAGAGAGAGAATTTCTTATTGCATTAGGCGGTGGATGTAACTATCCAATCGCCGCGTTTGCAGAAGTAGAAAATGACGAGTTAACTATACAAGGTCTTTTTGCTTCTGATGATGGTACACTCGTATGCAAAGGAGAAAAGAAAGGAGCTGCTGCAGACTATATTCATATAGCTCAAAGTTTAGCCCTTCAACTCAAAGCTGAGCTTGAAGAGAAAACTAAACTGACGATAAGTGAATCCACTCAAAAATAAAAAAGTCCTTATTACTAGGGCTGAGCATCAATGTAAATCTATTGAAAAACTATTGGCTTATAAAGGAGCAGAAACTGTTCGTTTGCCAATAATTGCTATTCGGTCTATCGAAGACCAAACTTTAATTAAATCCATAGTAACTGATCTAGAATCTATAAACTGGGTAGTTTTTACAAGTGTAAATGCGGTTAATTATTTCTTTGAAGCTTTGGAAAACTACGCTGTTAAGGTGCATTTTTTAACTGACTTAAGAATTGCTACGGTAGGTGAAAAGACTAAAGCTGCGGTAGAGAAGATTGGTTACAGAAGTAACTTTGTTCCAATTGAGTATACTGCCAAAATGCTCGCTAAACAACTCCCGATATTTGGCCATGAACGCATTTTAATTCCACAGTCGACGAAGGCAAATAACGAATATGTGGATTTATTGAAGGAGCAATGTCGAGAGGTAATACCGCTGCCCATTTATGAGAATTACGACCCAATATATACTCGGGAAGAACTTACAAGTGTTGTAGACACTAGCCTAGATTGGATTACTTTTTTTAGTGGATCAGCAGTGCATAATTTTACAAAACAGCTTAAGTTGCATAACTTGTCGTTTCCAATGTCTAAAGTTGCTGTTGTAGGACCTTCTACCAAAAAAGTAGCTGAAGAAAATGGATACACTATATCAGCCATGGCAAACCCATATACAGAAGAAGGTTTGGTGGAAGCTATTTTAAACAATGAAAATGATGTTTAGACCAAGAAGACTAAGAAAATCTCCAATAATAAGGGACCTCGTTCAAGAAACCCAATTGAATGTAACTGATTTTATTTATCCCTTATTTATTGAAGAAAAGCCAGGAGTAAAAAAGGAAATACCGTCCATGCCAGGTATCTACAGGTATTCTTTAGATACCATTTCTGAAGAATTAGACGAACTGATTGCGCTTGGTATATATACAGTGGTGCTTTTTGCAATTCCTTTAGAGAAGGATGCGATAGGGTCAGAAGCGATGAATGAGGAAGGTATTATTCCTCAAGCAATACGATTTATCAAGAAAAATTACCCTCAATTATATGTGATCTCAGATATTTGCTTTTGCGAGTACACCGATCATGGGCATTGCGGTATTATTCATGATAATGATGTAGATAATGATGCGACCCTAGTTAATTTGAATCAACAGGTTTTGGCACATGCTAAAGCTGGGGTAGATATGGTTGCTCCGTCAGGGATGATGGACGGAACAGTGGCATCGTTAAGAACCACACTCGATCAAAATGGATTTTATCAAATCCCAATCATGGGATATTCCGTAAAGTATGCATCTGCTTTTTATGGTCCATTTAGAGATGCAGCCGATTCAACTCCTGCATTTGGAGACCGCAGGACGTATCAAATGGACCCTGCTAATAGGACGGAAGCCATAAGAGAGGCAAAACTTGACATTGCTGAAGGAGCTGACATTATAATGGTGAAGCCTGCATTATCGTATTTAGACATTATTCGAGACTTGAAAAATACTTTTGATGTGCCAATCGCAGCTTATAATGTAAGTGGTGAATATGCCATGTTAAAAGCTGCAGGCGAGAAGGGTTGGATTGATGAACCACGTGTGATGATGGAAAAGTTATTGTCAATTAAGCGAGCAGGAGCTGATATTATTATTACCTATCATGCAAAGGAGGCAGCACGACTACTAAAAAAGCATTAATTCCTATGCAAATCAATACCTTTGTAGAGGAGTAAAAAAACAGTATTTCATGGAATTAAAAAAGTCAAAAGATTTATTTGAAAGAGGACAGCATCATTTGGTTGGAGCTGTAAATAGTCCTGTAAGAGCATTTAACTCAGTTGGTGGAAATCCACTGTTTATTGACCGAGCCGAAGGAACCAAGATATACGACGTAGATGGTAACGAATACATCGACTTAGTGGGGTCTTATGGTCCGGTAATTCTTGGGCATGGTAATAATGCAGTTAAAGATGCAGTAAAAGCCGCAGTGGATAAAGGATTTACGTTTGGAGCAACTACAGAAGACGAGATTGTGTTATCAGAAATGGTAGCCGAAATATTTCCATCGATTGATAAGGTTCGTTTTGTAAATTCAGGAACAGAAGCTGTGTTGAGTGCTATCCGGTTGGCACGAGCCTATACTAAACGCAATAAGATTGTAAAATTTGCTGGTTGCTATCATGGTCACTCTGATTCATTATTAGTTGCAGCAGGCTCAGGTTTGGTTACACTTGGTCTTCCAGGAAGTCAGGGCGTACCTGAAGCTGCAGTTAAAGATACGTTAGTTGCTTTATATAATGATATTGAAAGTGTAAAACAGTTAATTGAGCAGTTTCCTGATGAGATTGCAGCTATTTTTATAGAACCAGTAGCCGGAAATATGGGTGTGATTGTTCCGGATCAGTCTTTTATGAAGGAACTGAGAGAAATCACAAAAGCTCACGGCATTCTACTGGTGGTAGATGAGGTGATGACAGGTTTCAGAAAGAAGTTTGGAGGAGCACAAGACTATTTTGATATTCAAGCGGATATAACATGCCTAGGTAAAGTAATCGGAGGAGGAATGCCGGTAGGAGCTTATGGTGGTAGAAACGAAATAATGAATATGGTGGCACCACTAGGGCCCGTTTATCAGGCAGGTACACTTTCAGGAAATCCCATTGCAATGGCTTGTGGGATTGCAACTATGAATGAACTTAAACGATTAAACCCTTATGATAAGTTTGAAAAAGAAGCCGCTCAGATTGAGTCGTGG
>CBFHLF010000011.1:0-24769 GCA_965656555.1 uncultured Acidiluteibacter sp.
AGACAGAGTTTTCCAAGGCTGTAGGACGGATAACCAGGAATTATTTTTCTGCTAAGGCGAACGGTGCAGAGCTTTTTACGCTGAAAACGCTCTCCTGCACGGTTGTAAGATTCGCGAATGAAACCATAATCGAAGTTTACATTATGGGCTACAAAAATAGCATTCTTGGTAAATTCATCAATTTGTGGAATGATTTCATGAAAAAGTGGTGCCTCAGCAACCATTTCATTGGTTATGCCAGTAAGACTGGTGATATTGGGCGGAATTAACTGTTGTGGATTGACAAGCGAAGTATATCGATCAATAATTTGTTTCCCGTCCGTAAGCACGATAGCAATTTCTGTGATTCTGCCATGAGCAATACTACCGCCTGTAGTTTCTATGTCGGTAACTGCAAATATCACCTGTTTAGGTTCATCATTTTGTTAATTCAGTTCGTCAATTTTTCGAGCCAATTCTCGATCTTTTTCAGTTATGGTATTGCCTTCGTCGTGTGTGGTCAATTTTATCGAAACGTTGTTATACACGTTTGACCATTCTGGGTGGTGATTCATTTTCTCTGCCACCATGGCTACTTTGCTCATAAACGACCAAGCTTCAATAAAGTTTTCAAACTTAAAGTCTTTCTTTAGGGTGTTATTTTCTTCTTTCCAATTCATGCTTTGTATATCTTAGTGATGAATTGAAAGTTAATTAATAATTAAAACATAGAAGCCAGTAAGTCTGCTTTAGAAATATTATTAAAATATGCTGAAAGGTCTAGTTTACTTAATTGTTCATCAATGGCTTTTTTGTCATGTGAACAACCAATAAGTGCTTTCTCAACTGCTTCAATATCATTAATGTGAAAGAAATCGCCTTCAATCTTCGCTGCTTCAATCTTTCCCTTTTTCACATCCAAGTTCATTTCGATTACTCCGCCTGTGGTTTTTACGCCTTGCTTAAAGTTATAATTTGGAGAATGTCCAAAATTCCACTCCCAAGTAGCATACTTTTCATCCCTCAATTTTTGAATGGCAGTGATATCCTCTTGTGTAAACTCATACATTTTCGCATCTTCAAAAGTGGCTAAAATATGCTCCATAATTTTATCCGTAAACTCATCCAATGAAAGTGGTGATTTTAGATGGTCTGTAATATTGGTAACCCTTTTCGGAATGGACTTAATCGCTCTATCTTTATACTTTAGTGGGCTTACTTTAAGACCGCCGCTTACATTTTTCATTTCAGAAGAAAACAATAAGGTTCCATGGTGTAACACTTTGTTTTTAAAAACGTGTTCCGCATTGCCTGAAAACTTTTTACCACCTATAGTTAGGTCATTTCTTCCTTCAAATTTTGCATCAACTCCCAAGTTTTGAAGCACTTCAATAATAGGTAATGTATATCGCTTAAAGTCAACCAAATTTGATTCCTCTCCTGTTCTTGTAAAAGAGAAGTTTAGGTTACCCAAATCGTGGTAAACAGCGCCACCACCTGACAGTCTTCTAACCACCTTAATGCCTTGTTGATCTACATAGTCGGTGTTGATTTCAGCAAGGGTATTCTGATGTTTTCCTACAATTATCGCATTATCGTTTCTCCACAGCATAAAGCAATCCTCTTTCAGGTTTTTGAAGATATACTCATCTGTTGCGATGTTAAAATATGGATCAGTTGAGTGGTGTTTTATACAAAGCATGTTATCAATATTGAAATAAGAAGACAAAGGTAGTTAAGGAGAGGATGATTTTGTAACAGAAAAATGGATTAATTATAATTATTCCAAATCCGCTAATGTTCTAATGGAACACTAGGCCATTGAGTGGACAAAAAGTCACTAATATGAAGTACTGCTAAGCCAAACAAAAGAAAAATATCTACCGTTTGTACTTTAATATGTAAGCGTCATTTGCGTTGTCATTAAATGAATTGGTATGGCCCAATACATAATAATGGTCTTTGTGCACGATCAGGTGCTGTCCCCAATCATCTCTTTCTCCTCCAAGTATCACTTCAGATAGCGTATTGCCGTCGGTGTCGGTAGTAACCATGTAGATGTTCCGATTACCACTTCTAAAACTCATACTGCGCCCGATAAGCACATACTGGCCAATTTCATTTATTGCGATAGCTTGTCCACCATCGTGCATACTACCTCCATTATTTATTTCCCAAATGATGTTGCCATTTGCATCTACTTTTACCGTAAACATGTCGTGAATTGGGTCAGTGCTCGATGAGTGACCTTGCAGTACAAAATCGCCGGAAGGTGTGCGCACGAAGTCTTGACTTTCCTCATAGCCGCTACCCCCATAACGCTTCGACCAGATGGAATCTCCATTCGCACTTAATTTCATAAGGTATAAATCTCTGCTGTTGGCACCAAAATTAGCGGTGTATCCATAAAGCATCAACTCCTTGTTTTCTAATTCCAAGAGTTCAGTGCTGCCGTCAATGTCAGACCCACCAAAGTGCTTTTCGCGAATAGTGCTACCATTTTGATCTATCCAAACCAAGTAAATGTCTCGCGAACCGGCGCCATAGCTTTCTGTGGTTCCTGCAATGCAAAAGGAATTATCACTTGTTTCTATTACAGAAATGGGTGTGTCGTCAGCGGATCCACCTATGGTTTTCTCCCAAATTACGTCCCCATTTTGATTCAATTTCAACAGGTGAATATCTTTCATTCCATTTCCAGTACTTTGAGTGGCACCTGCAAGTATAAGGTGACCATCATTAGTGGCATGAATTGCAGCTCCTTCATCTGTTGCAACGCCTCCATAATTTCGCTCCCAAAGTACATTACCATCCAAATCCATTTTTATAAGGTAATGGTCACCATTTGGATCACCAAGACTATGCGTTGTTCCTACAGCATATAATGCATCTTGATGGATTACACCATCATACACAAAGTCGTCCATTGATCCTCCAATACTTTTTTCGAAAACAATGCCATTGGTTGGCTGCATAGGATTTTCATTCTCTTTTTTTTCGCACGAATAAAAAAGGATGGAGAGGAAGAGTATAGAGTAAATGGAATTTTTCATAGGACAAATAACGCCGTATTGGTTTATTTATTTCCCTTTGAAATAATCTTCAGTTTCTTAACAAATAACATCTAGTGAAGCTGGAATCACTTTAATGATTAAATCTTCTTTAACAGTTATGGGTTCCCCATCGATGTGCGCGATGTCTCTGTGGTGGTGAATTCTTATCTCTTTACCTTTATATACTTTATAGTATTTCGATTTTTCTAATTGTTTGCTAAACAATTTGAAAATCATATCGGGTGCCATTACAGCTGGAAATTTTTCTAGCACGCAGACTGAAATCATTCCATCGTCAATTCGTGCAGAAGGGGCAATCCATGCGTTATTGCCAAATTGAGAAGAGTTGGCAAAGTTGACCAAAAAGGCATTTGATTTTAGCAGCTTGCCGTCTATCTCTACTGTGTACTCATCGGGTGTAAAGTTGAAAAACTCATTGGCTGTCACTTGCATGTAAGAGAAAAAACCTCTTTTTCCGAAAGAGGCAAACTTCCAACCTACGTGGGCATCAAATCCTAAGCCTGCTGTACCTAGGAATGGCTCTCCATTAATGACGGCTGTATCTATCTTTTTACGATTAAATTGATTAATCCGTTCAATAGCTGCTGAAACCTCCAATGGAATTTTTAAATGCCGTGCTAAACCATTCCCCGAGCCCATTGGAATAATACCAAGAGCTGTTTTTGTATGTACCAATGACTGGCCTACTTCGTTTACCGATCCGTCTCCACCAACCGCAATAATTGCATCCAACTGATTTAGAACCCCGTTTTTGCTTAATGATATGGCATGTTTTGGATGCTCAGTGTAGATGACTTGATAGTCAAACCGGTTTAAGTCGAGGTTTTTTTTAATCGCTGCTATAACATGATCCTTAGCTTCAACACCAGAGTGTGGATTAATAATAAAAAGTACTTGATATTTATGCGAAGTTAATGACAAGAGAAGCCGTTTTAATGCACATCAAAAATACCCACTATTTCTTAATGGATAGCTCGTTTTTTATCATTCTATTGGTGTATTGTTGAAGGATTGCTTTTAGTTTGATATCAAGCTTTTTTTGAACAACTAAATTGCTATCCATTAAATTTCTTAGTTGATAAGGGTCAGAATTTAAATCATATAATCCTATTGTTTGTTCACCATCTGATAAATAGCTGTAGTAATCTGTAATGAGTTGGTAGACACCATTTAAGTAGTTGACCGCAAAGTGGTCACCATTTTTCATAGGATTATTACCAAATAATAAGACTTTTCCATTGTAATTAGCTGCATTTAGTATGTATGGTAATGCATCCGCTTGTTGAGTAATAGTAGAGATAACCTTTGCTGAGTCTTTGCTATTTGCAATGATTAGAGGGATTTTAAAAAAACCTGCTCTATTCATATATTCGGGATTAGCTATTTGAGCTGTGTGATCTGCTGTTATAATAAAGATGGTATTATTGAACCAAGGCATTTTTTGGGCTGATTGAAAAAAATGTTTTAATGCAAGGTCCGTATATCCTATACTTTCATGAATGGGAAGTTTTCCTTTCGGGAATTTGTTAGCATATTTTTCAGGAATAGTGTAGGGGTGATGGGAAGAAAGCGTGAATACTGCAGAAAAGAATGGGGCTGATTTTTTATTCAATTCATTTGCAAAATACTGGAGGTATGGTTCATCAAATATTCCCCAGTTTCCATCATAATCGCGATTCTTATTAGGGTATTCGTTTCTGCCATAATAGTGCTCAATTCCTGCGACTTGCGTAAAGGCATCAAAATTCATGGTTCCATTTGCTCCTCCATGATAAAAACTGCTATTGTAACCTATTTCTCCCAACAAACTGCCTACGCCATTTATGCTGTTATTATTGTAAGTAGAGGTGGTATATGGAGCATCCATTAGACTCGGTAATCCGGCTAATAAAGAGGGGAGTGCCTCAATAGACTTTTTGCCATTGGCGTAAGCATTTTCAAAAACAATGCTTTCTGACATTAATGAATCTAAGAAAGGGGTGAATCCTTTTCCTTTGTTATAAAATCCGATGTATTCTTTTGAGAAACTTTCCAGAATAATCATCACAATATTTGGCTGATGTCCATCATCTTTGGTGAAAGATGTTACTGGATTATATATTTCGGCTAGCTTATTTTCTTCATAATAGTCCTTCATCGTAATACCGGACTTAAATAAAGTTCTGCTAATAGTAAAAGGGGTGTTCAGTACCATTGGCATCTGTTCAATTGTACCGTATTTACTTGCTTCCATTGCTGAAATTGGTCGCAATTGAACACCGCCTCGGCTTGCAATGACAGCTAATGCCATCCACACTACAAACCCTAGAGTAGCTCTCCACCACTTAAAAGAGGTAGAGATAGATAGCTGTGTTTTTTTGTATACCCACGCTGTAAACAATACCAATATGATTGCGATAATCACCATATAGTAGTAATCGATAAAAAACTGCGGAATTAACCGAAGTGTATCATCTCCTGTGGCTACCATATCGAAAAAGTCAGCGGTGGAACGCTTAAATGTAAATCGATAATAGATCACATCAATTAGAGATAAAATAATGGTTGTTATTGTTGAAATATGAAAAAGGACTTTTAAAAAAGTTTGATAATTGCTACTTGTTCGAAAAGGTATTGGTAATATCGAAGCAAAGATAAAAGGCAGGTAGAGGTGTGCGATCGCTGCTAAGTCAAAAACAAGTCCGCCAATAAAAACCATGATGTTAGGCGAAGAGAATAATTCTTGATTGAAAACAATAAATAAGACTCTTAGTAAAGTATACAGCAACACAGCAATACCAATGCGCTTTAAGAAAATTAGAGAGTAGGCTAGACGTTCCATCAATTACATTTCATCTAATGGTAAATAGATAAAAAAAGTGCTTCCTTTTCCTTTTTCACTTTTGGCGGTGATGTAACCATGATGATTATCTACCACTCGTTTACAAAGTGCCAAACCAATACCTGTGCCGTTGTATTCCGAACGTCCATGCAATCGCTGAAATATGGTGAAAATTTTATCAAGATATTGTTCATCAAATCCAATTCCATTGTCACTTACTGTAATTTCTAAGAATTGATCACTAACTAAAATCGGTATGCGTTTTAGAAGTTTTTCGCTCTTAATCACTTTTGACTTTATTTTGATTACCGGTGTTTCTTCGTGTTTCTGATATTTTATGGCATTCGAAATGATATTTTGGATCAGCTGTCTTAACTGCACTGGAGTTCCGGAAACAGTTACATCATGTCTTAAATTTAGTTTTATTTTACCTTCTGAATCTTTAATAATCTGACTCAGATCTTCAAGTACCTCTTTAATTAACTTATTTATAGCGACTGGTTTTTTATCACCGATGTTCCTAGTAGTTCTTGAAAAGTTGAGCAAGTCCTGAATTAATGTTTGCATACGCTCTGTTGAGGCTACCATACGTTGAAAATAAGCCTTTCCTTTTTCATCTAAGCTATCAGCGTGTTTTCTCAAAATAATATCAGAGAAAGAAACAACCTTCCTAAGTGGCTCTTGCAAGTCATGAGAGGCGACATAGGCAAATTGCTCTAGCTCCTTATTTGATTGACTTAATTGATGAACAGAGTTTTGAAGTTTTGTTTCAAGTGTTTTTCTCACTTGAATGTCATTCATAAAGTTAAGGTAAGCTAGAATAATAATGATTAGTGTTAGTGCTGCAAAAATCGAAATCATAAGATAGTTTTCTTCAAGTGCAATTTCCACTTCTATATTTCTATCGTCCAACAGTTTTTTTTCTGTTTCTTCAAGCAGACTAACTACAGATTGGATACTTTCCATTACTTCAATTTCACGCAGAATTACTTGTCTTACTTCGGATTCTGTAAGCCTGCTTTGAGCACTTTGCTCTTGAATGTTTTCAATAATTATGTACCACTTGTTGATCAACTGTTCCAATTGTTCAAACCTGCGTTGTTGTTTTTGATTGTCTTCGGTTAGCTTCTTGGATTCATCAAAATACTCCATTACTCCAATCTTGGAATTGATGGATGGCCTACGAAAGCTATTATCTTGTGTGATTAAAAAAGCTTGACTGTTATTTTCAGCCTCTTTTAGTTCTACCACCATACTTTGTAGGTTGTACAATACCTCGGTAGAGTGTGCAACCCATTCATTTTTGGCTTTAAATGAATTTAAACTACGATAGGAAATAGTAGAGAGAATAATCAATAGTAATACAGCCACACTCAGAATAAGGCGCAGTCGGTTTTCTATCTTATTTCCATTTCTAGCCTTTTTCATCAATTAGCTTTTGGACTGTTTTTCTTGGTCTCTTTTTCGTTTCATTTCCATTAATCCGCAGTCATCACAATTGTGGGAAAGTGTTTGCTTTCTTACTGTATAAATAAGATATGCAATCGCCACTACTAGGATGAGAAGGATAAATATAGTTTCCACGATAACTTTGTTAAAAACACCTTTAAAGTTCAGTCAAAGTTAGCTAAAATCGTATAACTTTGAGCATCTAAACAAACTTCAACAAACAGAAAATGAGTTTACATTTCGATCATAAAAATATTGACGATAGCACCTTAAAAGAGCTTTATAAAAACCTACTTAAACCTAGAATGATAGAAGAGAAAATGCTTGTACTATTGCGACAGGGAAAAATCTCTAAATGGTTCTCAGGTATCGGTCAGGAGGCCATATCAGTTGGGACTTCAATGGCTTTAAATACAGATGAATATATTCTCCCTATGCACCGGAATTTGGGTGTATTTACGTCTAGAGGAATTCCATTAAATAGGTTGTTTGCTCAATTTCAAGGAAAGATGAGTGGGTTTACTAAAGGTAGAGATCGTTCTTTCCATTTTGGCACTAACGACTATAATATAGTTGGTATGATTTCTCACTTAGGACCACAAATGGGAGTAGCCGATGGAATTGGTTTAGCCAGTTTATTGGATAAAAAGAAAGAAGTAACAGCGGTGTTTACTGGAGATGGTGGTGCTAGTCAAGGCGATTTCCATGAGTCATTAAATGTAGCAGCTGTTTGGAATTTGCCGGTTTTGTTCATTGTTGAAAACAATGGTTATGGATTATCTACACCCTCATCAGAGCAGTTTAAATGCAAGCAATTTATCGACAAAGGAATTGGTTATGGCATGGAGGCTGTAAAGATTGAGGGGAATAATGTGTTGGACGTGTATACGACCATTAAAGAATTGGCTGAGTCCATGCGTGAAAATCCTCGACCGGTATTGGTAGAATGCATGACCTTTAGAATGAGAGGTCATGAAGAAGCATCTGGAACCAAATATGTTCCAAACGAATTATTTGAAGAATGGGAGACGAGAAACCCTGTAGATCGATATAGAGAGTACTTAGAATCTATTGACGTTTGGGATGTGGATCAGGAAGATTTGCTAAGAATGGAAATAAAGTCGGAGATAGAAAAAGGACTTGATTTAGCTTATGCAGAGGCTGATATTGTTGCTGATACAGCTACAGAAATGACAGATATGCATGCGCCATTTGAATTCACAGAAACACCTGCATCTAATCAACTAGAAGATAAGCGGATGATTGATGCCATTTCAGATGGACTCAGAGAAGCCATGATAAAGCATGAAGATTTGGTATTGATGGGACAAGACATTGCAGAGTATGGTGGTGTTTTCAAAATTACCGACGGATTTGTAGAGCAATTTGGCAAAGGAAGAGTGCGAAATACACCTTTATGTGAGTCAGCCATTATTGGAACTTCATTAGGATTGTCCATCAAGGGAAAAAAAGCCATGATGGAAATGCAGTTTGCTGATTTCGTTACAGAAGGATTCAACCAAATTGTGAATAATCTGGCTAAGATTCACTACCGATGGGGACAAAATGCAGATGTAGTGGTAAGAATGCCTACTGGCGCAGGTGTAGCAGCAGGGCCATATCATTCGCAAAGCAATGAAGCGTGGTTTACCCATACACCTGGTTTAAAAGTAGTTTACCCAGCATTTCCTGAAGATGCAAAGGGATTGTTATTAACTGCTTTTGAAGATCCGAATCCGGTCTTATTTTTTGAGCACAAAGCGTTATACAGAAGCTTAAGTGGAAAGGTTCCTGAGGGGTATTATACGATTCCATTTGGAAAAGCAAGGACGGTAAAGGAAGGATCACAAGTATCTATTATAACTTATGGGATGGGCGTTCATTGGGCATTAGCCGTTTTAGAAAAACACCCGGAGATATCGGCAGACTTGATTGATCTAAGAACGTTAAGCCCACTAGATACGGAAACGATATATGCATCAGTAAATAAAACAGGTAGAGCTATTGTTTTACAAGAAGACGTAATAAGTGGTGGAATTGCTTCAGACATTTCTGCCATGATTATGGAAAATTGTTTTATGGCGCTGGATGCACCTGTAAAACGATGCGCAAGTTTAGACACGGCAATTCCATTTAATCCTATTTTAGAGCAGAACTTCCTAGCATCAAATCAGTTTGAGGATGATTTAATGGCATTGTTGCATTTTTAAGAATACGCTTTTCAGATAGACTTACAATGACTCTTCAGTTATGGAGGGTCGTTTTTTTTGAAAAATAAAACAAATCATGCAACAATTATGGCAACAAGTCAGTCATATACATAATAAATACATCTTACAAAACTCTTAATTGATGACTCCATTTTTAAAGTTGACCGCAATCGTTTTTTATCTTTCTATTCACGCATATTCATTTGCTCAGACAAATGAGCTGTGGGGAGTAACCAGAGGTGGAGGACCTTCAGACCAAGGAGTGATTTTCAAGACAGACTCAATTGGTAATAATCTTACTGTTATGTATGATTTTCCTGCTTTGAATGCTTCTGAACCAGGAGGGATGAGGCTTTGCGAGCATCCAAATGGTAAGCTTTATGGTACTACAAATTCTACTGCAAGAAGGGGATATGGAACTATTTTTGAGTTTGATCCAGTTCTAAATGAATCAACTATTCTATTGAGTTTTGATACCGTGAGTGGAAAAACACCAAATAGTGGAATGATTTTAGGACCTAATGGGATACTTTACGGAAATACAAATGATGGTGGAGTAAACGGTCATGGGTCTATTTATACTTATGACCCGACAAATAATAATTTCACAACTATTCACAGTTTTAATGATTCCACTACAGGAAGGGTTCCAGTAGGAAAAATGCTATTAGCTAATAATGGCAAAATGTATGGACTTACGAGCTATTCAAGCTTTGCCAACTATAAA
The DNA here is from genome assembly GCA_965656555.1 of uncultured Acidiluteibacter sp. GTDB lineage: Bacteria > Bacteroidota > Bacteroidia > Flavobacteriales_E > Vicingaceae > Acidiluteibacter. The sequence continues at coordinate 10,261 of CBFHLF010000011.1, forward strand.
AGTAGCTTATATGAACTAGACCCTTTGACAAATGTGGTAACAAGCAAAGTTTCTTTCATTAACCAGGCCAATGGACAAAATCCTGTAGGTAGTTTAATTCAAGCTGCTAATGGAAAGCTTTATGGTTTAACAAATTCTGGTGGATTAAATGGAAAAGGAGTGTTGTTTGAATATGATATTCTCTTAGACACGTTAATTGTGAAAGTTGATTTTAATTTAATGGTTGGAGAAAACCCTCTACCAGTCTTATTTGAAGCTGCAAATGGTAAACTTTATGGAGCAACATCCAGAGGAGGGTTATTTAGTCGAGGGACCTTATATGAATATTCTATTTCTTCAGATACTATTGTCAAGAAGTATGACTTTAACTATTTTCAAACACTCACGGCGCCTGTAGGAGACTTTATTGAGGATACAATTGGTTCTTTAATTGGTGTTCATAGTAATGGTGTCTTCACATATAATTATTTGAATGATTCTTTGATTGAAAATACCAATTTCATTACAATTAATGGCGGTAACGCTCAAGCGGGCCTAATCAAGACTTCAAATAGCCAATACTTTGGAGCTCTCAACACGATTAATGGTTCTACCCATGGTGGGATATTCGAATTTAGAAAGGACTCAAATAATCTACTAGTTAGGACTAGGTTTAATTACAATAAAGTAGGAGGGCAACCTGCGGCAAAATTATGTCAAGCAGATAATGGACTATTATATGGTACAACTATACAAGGTGGAGAGTTTGGAGGTGGTACTGTTTTTGAATATAATCCCTTCAAGAATACTATTAGAAAAATAGCTGATTTATATTTTGAAGTACAAGCTGAGTTAATTCAAGCGAGTAATAGAAAGTTGTATGGTACAGGAAGTAGTGGTAGAGGTCTAATTTTTGAAATAGACTTAGATACAGACTCATTTTCTATTGCCTACGTATTTAATACTTCACAACTAAATTCGCCAATAGGTAAGCTAACGGAAGCTAGTAATGGCAAACTTTATGGAGTTGCTGCATCTTATCTTTCAGGGGGAGTAGGAGGCATTTATGAATATGATATAATTTCTGATACTATAATTGATCATCATTTGTTTATAACTTCATTTCCGAGTTATTATTCTGTAGGTCTTGTTGAATCAAATGGCAAACTATATGGCGCCAATCACACTGGTGGAGCTAATGGGAGCGGAACTATATTTGAGTTTGACTTTTTAACTAATACATATTCTGATAAGCATCATTTTGATAGCAATCTCAGACTAGCTAATGGTAATTTACTCGAAGTGTCAAATGGTGTGTTTCTTGGAATTACGAGATCAGGAGGTACTTTTAATAGAGGTGTTATTTATGAGTATAATCTTACTACTAATTCATTTACAACCAAAAGTTCATTTAATTCAACTACGACAGGTTTAAATCCTGTTGAAGGGCTTATAAAAGGTGTAAATAATAATACTTATTATGGATTATCATCACGGGGTGGAGCCAACGATTTCGGCGTGATGTACGAATTTAATAGCACAACAAATAGTCATGTTGGGAAGCATCAATTTGACGGATTTAATACAGGAACATCTCCACTTAGTGCATTGACTAATATTACACTGTGTCAACCTCTTTATGATACCATTCATGTAATTGCATGTAATTCATATCAAGCACCTAGTGGTCGAATTTTTCTTAAATCAGGAAAATATACCGATGTTTTTTCAAACGCAGTTGGCTGTGATTCTGTGATTCAAATTAACTTAACAGTGGACACGTTAGATGTGATGGTTTCCAACTCTGGACAAAACCAACTTAGTTCCAATGCTTCCAACGCAACCTACCAATGGCTAGATTGCAATAATAATTATGCAATAATTCCTAATAAAACAGGTCAATTATTTACCGCTGTTTCAAGTGGAAATTATGCTGTTGAGGTTACTTCAATAGCAAATGGGTGTGTAGATACTTCTGCGTGTTATCCTATAACTTTGGTTGGTTTTGATGAGCAGCAGTTTGGTGAAAATCTAACCATTTATCCAAACCCAACTTTAGACTATGTGACAGTTGCTCTTGGTGCAGTTACGAGTAGCTTTACTACACAAGTGTACAATGTGTATGGTAAACTAATCAGTGAATCGACACACGGTTCAGTTAACCAAATTAATGTTGTGCTCGGAGAATCTGAAGGAGTTTACTTTATTCATCTGATATCAAATGAGGGAGAACGAGTAGTGAAAAAGGTAGTTAAAAACTAGCCACTCTATAAACAAAAGTTATAAAGCTATAACGACTCTTCCTCCACTAGAAGGGTCGTTTTTTTTGAGTTAGGCTGAATAAAATCAAAACAGAACCTAGCACCATCGTTGTTTTTAAAGGTCATTCTTGCTTCAATTTGTTCAGTAAGTGCTGTTATTATTTCCATACCCAAAGAGTTGGTTTGTGATAACTCAAAATTTTGAGGCAATCCTATGCCATTATCTGAAAAAATAAGTTGGTATGAGTTTGATATTTTCTTAAGTGAAATGCAAACCATTGGTTTTGTTATACCTTTAAAAGCATGTTTCATCGAGTTAGTCATTAATTCAGAAACAATAAGGCCGAGCGGAACAGAAATGTCTAATCCTAGGATGATTTTATTGGTTTCAATTCTATATTGTATGTTTGATTGCACGACCTGCTGAGACTCGATTAGATCTCGTAAATATGCATCAAAATCAACTTCGTTTCCGGTATTGTTGATATATAGGTTTTGATGAATTAGTGCAATCGCTTCAATTCTAGTTTTGGCATCAATCAATGAAGAAAGGGTCTTTTCATCTTTAATTGTGTTTTGTTGCAGCGATAAAAGGGAGGAAATTACCTGAAGGTTATTTCTAACACGATGGTGGACTTCTTTTAGTAAAATTTCAAGATGATTTTTTTGCTTTATCATCTCATCGTTTTGGTTATTTAGGACTAAATTCTTTTTCGCTAATTCACTGTCTTTTGTTTTATTTATGTGGCTTGAGTAAATCATGATAACCAATATAATCATGCCAATCATAGCTAAGTTAACCGTGTTGATTACAGATAATGTTGTTTCTTGAACAGGATAAATTCCTTCTGTATAAGAATAGGTGTAATAAGAATAGATAGTTAAACCTATCATTGAACTATTAAAAAAAAATGCCTGTATAGGTTTCCAAGAAAAATCCAAAATAAAAACAACTGATAATGCATAAAAATAATAGTAAAATCCTGCATCCCAACCAATGTAATGAGTATGCACTAAAACTTCGCCGACTACAGTGCAGGCGGTAATTAGAAATGCTCGTTTAACAGTTAATCGATTGTTGTCTACTAGTAAGTAACATACTATAAAAATAATTGAACCAATTATCGGGCTAAATATGGCTTGGTAAGCAGATAGAAAAATTAATAGACTTGAAATACTAATATTTGTCAATATCCCTAAGAAGAGAATAAGAAAAATAACACCTTTATATTCTTTATTTTTTATAGGACTACTGTCAATCAATTATTTGAGTTTTATTAAGTAATTTGTTTTTGTAATTATATGACTTTATCGTAACTAATAAAAGTAACAGCGCTTAAGTAAACTGAAATATATATAATATTATACAACCGTATACTTGATTGTTAGGTGGTTAATAATACTTGTAATACAGAAAAAAGCCTTACATTTGCAGTCCAAAAAATCGACGTATTGGCATAGTCGGTTAACTATTAATAGCTTCCATTTAAATGCCAACTTGTAAATGGAATACAAATAATTGTTCAGAATGTCTGAAAACAAAGAAAAAGATACGAATCCTGCAGAGGAAATCGTAAACAAAGCAAAAGAAGTAGCAACAGATGCAGTAGATGCTGTAAAAGATGCTGCTGAAACAGTTGTTGAAAAAGTAGAAGAAGTTACTTCTGATGATTCAACTAAAGAAGAATCAACTGATTCAAAAGTTGATAATAGCATTAACGCTTCAGTAGATGCTGACTCTAAGGATTTTGATTGGGATTCAATCGGTAAATACGATGAATTGTATTCAAAAGATGAAAGAGAAAAAATGGAAGAAGTTTATGGTGAAACATTAACTTCAATCAATGAGCAAGAAGTGTTAGATGGTATTATTGTATCAAAAAACACAAGAGAAGCTGTTGTAAACATCGGTTACAAATCTGACGGTGTTATCCCAATGAATGAATTGAGATACAAAGAAGAAGTAAACGTTGGTGACTCAGTTGAAGTTTTTATTGAAAGTCAAGAAGATAAAAATGGTCAATTATTATTATCTCACAAAAAAGCGAGAGCGCTTAGAGCATGGGATAGAGTAAATGATGCATTGGATACTCAAGAAGTGATTAAAGGATACGTTAAATGCAGAACTAAAGGTGGTCTTATTGTAGACGTTTTTGGTATTGAAGCATTCTTACCGGGATCACAAATTGATGTGAAGCCTATCCGTGATTACGATATGTATGTTGATAAGACGATGGAATTCAAAGTGGTGAAAATCAACAAAGAATTCAAAAACGTTGTTGTATCACACAAAGCATTAATTGAAGCTGAGCTAGAAGTTCAGAAGAAAGAAATAATTGCACAACTAGAGAAAGGACAAGTACTTGAAGGTACTGTTAAAAACATCACTTCTTATGGTGTATTTATTGATCTTGGTGGTGTAGATGGTTTAGTTCACATTACTGATCTTTCTTGGGGTAGAGTAAATCACCCTGAAGAAATCGTAGAATTAGATCAAAAGGTAAACGTTGTAATTCTTGACTTTGATGATGATAAGAAGAGAATTGCTTTAGGAATGAAGCAATTAGAGAAGCATCCATGGGATGAATTAGATGAGAAGCTTACAGTAGGCGACAAAGTGAAAGGAAAAGTTGTTGTTGTTGCTGATTATGGTGCTTTTGTTGAAATTCAGCCAGGTGTTGAAGGTTTAATCCACGTATCTGAAATTACATGGTCTAACCACTTGAAACCAGCACAAGAATTCTTTACTGTTGCTGACGAAGTAGAAGCTCAAATCTTAACGCTTGATAGAGAAGAAAGAAAAATGAGCCTTGGTGTTAAACAATTGACGCCAGATCCATGGGAAGGTATTGAAGAGAAATTTATCGTTGATGCGAAGCACAAAGGTAAGGTTACTAACATTTCTGACTTTGGAGTATTCGTTGAATTGGAAGAAGGTGTAGACGGTTTAGTTCACATTTCTGATCTTTCTTGGTCTAAGAAAATTAACCACCCGAAAGAAATTACCGCTGTAGGTGACGAATTAGAGGTTGTTATCTTAGAAGTAGATAGAGAAAACAGAAGATTAAGCCTAGGTCACAAACAATTAGAAGAGAACCCATGGGAGACATTCGAAACTGTTTTTGAAATTGGATCAGTTCACCAAGGAACAATCACTGAAATCGCTGCAAAAGGCGCTACAGTAGTATTACCTTACGGAGTAGAAGCTTTAGCTACGAAGAAAAACATCGTAAAAGAAGATAATACAACAGCTGCAGTTGACGAAGTATTAGACTTTAAAATTGTTGACTTCAACAAAAATGCACGTAAGATTGCTGTAAGTCATACTCAAATCTTTAGAGACGCTGAGTTCGAAGAAGTGAAAGAGAAGAGAGCTTCTGCAAAAGCAGAAAACGCCAAAACAGCTAAGAAAATTAAGACAATGCAAGATTCTCAAGAGAAAACAACTCTTGGTGATTTAGATGCATTATCTAAATTGAAATCTGAAATGGAAAAAGGCGAGAAGAAGTAATTCTAATCACTTTATGAATACAGAAGCCGCTAATCATTTGATTAGCGGCTTTTTTTATTCCTATATTTTTGGATCCATAGTTGATATAAATGGACTAACTAATACACGATGTACTGTTTAAAAGTATTGGATTAAGAATACACTGCACCTCTTGTAATCTTTAACTTAGATATTCGTTATTAGTTAACGTTTCACCATTAAACTTAATCTATATGAAGCTTCGGCTGATCCCTATATTTTTGATTTCTTTTATTGCATTAAGCTCTTTTTATCCGGTAGATGCAGCGTATGAATCTCCTGCGGAACCTAAAAAAATACCTTACCTCAAAGGGCCACATGCGTGGGCTGATTCGGTTTTAGCACAAATGACCTTAGATGAAAAAATTGGACAATTGTTTAATATTCCTGCCTACAGCAACGAGAAGATTAATCAGGAAGAAGTAGAGCGATTAATAAACGAGTATCATATTGGAGGTCTTACGTTCTTTCAAGGAGATATCACTAAGCAAGCAGAATTGACCAATCGATACCAGTCTATATCTAAAATCCCACTGATGGTGGCTATGGATGCTGAGTGGGGAATGGCTATGCGCATAGATAGTGTGGTAAAATACCCATGGCAGATGACATTGGGGGCAATTCAAGATGAACAACTCATTTATCATATGGGAAAGGATATTGCACAACAAATGCGCAGAATTGGAGTAAATGTTAGTTTTTCGCCGGTAATTGATGTCAATAACAATCCGGACAATCCGATTATAAATGCTCGCTCATTTGGAGAAGATAAAGAGAATGTAGCACGCAAAGGAATAGCATATATGCAAGGTTTACAAGATGGAAAAGTCTTAGCATCTGCAAAACACTTTCCTGGGCATGGAGATACCGATATGGACTCTCACAAGACACTTCCTCTGATTGATAAGACTTCAGCTCAATTAGATTCAATTGAACTATATCCTTTCAAGCAGTTAATTAAAAAAGGGGTAGGAAGTATTATGATAGCTCATTTAAACATTCCTGCTTACACCAAGTCCTCAGGAATGCCTTCTTCACTAACTACAAGTGTAGTAACTAATCTACTACGCGATGATTTAAAATTTAAAGGCTTGACGTTTACTGATGGACTTAATATGAGTGGAGTAGCTGCAAGAATGACCTCAGAGCAAGTTGATGTAGAAGCGATAAAAGCAGGAAATGATATCTTATTGCTTTCTAGAGATGTTGCAAAAGGAGTGGCTGCTATCAAGCAAGCAATTGCAGATAGTGTTTTGGCAGAGCGTACCATTAATGAAAAGGTGCTTAAAATATTACGTGCCAAGAATTGGATGGGCTTAAATGAGTACAAGGAGCAACCGATTAAAGGATTGTACAATGATTTGAATCAGTATAAATATCAATCGCTGAATAAAAAACTTACAGCTGCCTCTTTAACTGTTTTAAGAAATAAGAATAACATCCTTCCATTATCAGTAGGTATTGATAAAATTGCAGTGCTTTCCATCGGTGAAGGTGAGGTTACGCCTTTTCAAAAACGTATTGGGAGTTATGCAAATGCTGACTTTTTTAATGTATCGGGCGATTTGCCTGTATCAGATCAAAAAGCTATGATGGATAAATTGGCGGACTATCAAACAGTAATTGTTGGTATTCATCGAAGTGATAAGAACCCATGGGTAAAATACAAGGTGTCTGATGACTTAAAGGGATTTATCAATGTATTGCGATTAAATAAGAGGGTGATTTTGGACGTTTTCGCTAATGCTTACGCATTACGCAATTTCTTAGCGACAGAATATGTAGATGGTTTGATCGTATCCTATCAGAATTCCAAGGCTGCTCAGGAAATGTCTGCCGAATTGATTTTTGGCGGTCGTTGGGCCAATGGGAAGTTGCCTGTTGGTGTTTCTCGTGCTTACCCTGTAGGTTCGGGATTAATAACAAAAACTACGGGAGTACTTTATCGAGCCATGCCTGAAGATTTAGGATATACCACAGATGCTTTCGCACAAGTTGATATTATTGCACAAGATGGTATTAATAAAGAGGCTTATCCGGGCTGTCAAATTTTAATCGCAAAGGATGGAAAGATTATTTATGACAAACAATTTGGGAGTCCTACTTACGAAGAAGAAAGAAATGTTCAGCCTGACGATTTATATGACATAGCATCCGTTACAAAAATTTCTGCAACATTACTCGCTGTAATGGATTTAGTTTCTCAAGAAAAGCTAAGTTTAGACGACAATCTGGGAAAATACCTCGGTAAATTGGTAAGGAATACAGACTATGCAGACTTAACTCTGAGAGAAATTCTGGCGCACCAAGCAGGGCTTGCAGCTTGGATTCCTTTTTATATCAAAACCTTAGAGAAAGGCGTCCCTAGTGAAAAGTATTATAGGAAAGTAGCTGATGATGAGTTCTCCCTTCGAGTAGCGGATAGCTTATTCATTTCAGATACCTATGAGGATACCATATTCTATCGAATTATTCATAGAGCTAAAGTGAACCCCAAAAAAGAGTACCGCTATTCAGATGTAGGGTATTACTTTATGAAAGAAATAGTAGAAGAGATAACCGAAGAGCCCATCGAAAACTACTTACAAACCAATTTTTACAAACCAATGGGAATGGCTCACACGACCTATAATCCGAGGGGAAAATTTCCATTGGAGCAGTTGATACCTACGGAAGACGACAGGACTTTCAGAAATCAATTGATTTGGGGAGATGTACACGATCCAGGAGCAGCGATGCTTGGTGGTGTAGGAGGGCATGCAGGGCTATTTTCAACTGCTAATGATTTGGCAAAACTCATGCAGCTATATTTGAATGGTGGTGCTTATGGAGGTAAACAATATTTGGATAAATCGGTTATAGATGAATTCGTAAAATGTCAGTATTGTAAAAAAGAAACTCCAATGAGTGCCGAAGAGAATAGGAGGGCGGCAGGATTTGATAAACCTGCATTTCATGGAAATCCAGGGCCTACTTGCGATTGTATCAGTTATGCGAGTTTTGGGCATTCAGGGTTTACAGGAACATATGCCTGGGCTGACCCTGAGGAACAAATAGTTTACATATTTTTGTCAAATAGAGTTTACCCAGATGCGAACAATAAAAAACTACTTCAATTGAATATTCGAACGGATATTCAAGAACGAATTTATCAAGCCATTCAATCGAATCCTGATCATTCGATAAACTAAACAAGTAAAAAATGAATATTGGAATTGTACTTTATCCAACTTATGGCGGTAGTGGAGTAGTAGGAACTGAGTTAGGAAAAGCATTAGCTGAACAAGGACACAATGTTCACTTCATCACTTATCGACAGCCTGTAAAACTAGAGGAGTTTACTGCAAATATCTCATACCATGAAGTAAGAGTATCTGATTACCCTTTATTTGATTATCCACCTTATGAGCTCGTTTTGGCAAGTAAATTGGTAGATGTTGTAAAGTATGAGAACTTAGATCTCCTACATGTACATTATGCAATTCCACATGCCTCTGCAGCATATATGGCACAGCAAATATTAAAAACAAAAGGAATTGAAATTCCATTTATTACTACGCTGCATGGCACGGATATTACGTTAGTTGGGAAGGATGCCTCATTTGAGCCAGTAATTACATTTGCGATTAACCAATCGAACGGTGTGACAGCTGTCTCTGAAAGTTTAAAACGCGATACATACGAGCATTTTGACATTCAGAATGGCATTGATGTGATTCCTAATTTTATTTGCATGAAGCAATATGAAGGTGTAAGTATTGACGAGCACCTAAAGTCTTCTCTAGCGCCAAATGGAGAGCGATTGATTATACATATTTCAAACTTTAGAAAAGTGAAACGTGTAACAGATGTCGTAAAGGTATTTGCTCAAATTCGCGAAAAAATGCCTGCTAAATTAGTTATGGTAGGAGATGGACCTGAGCGAAACAATATCGAGCAAATGTGCAGAACATTGGGCTTGTGTGGTGATCTGCAAATGATGGGAAAAGTAAATGATACCATCCGAGTGCTCTCAATAGCTGACTTATTTATTCTTCCGTCACAATCTGAAAGTTTTGGTTTGGCGGCACTGGAAGCCATGGCGGCAAAAACTCCGGTTATTTCTACCAACACAGGAGGTATTCCTGAAGTAAATATCAATGGTGAAACTGGTTTTATGAGTGATATTGGTGATGTGGATGACATGGCAAAAAATGCATTATCTATTCTACAAGATGATACCACATTGAATCGTTTTAAGGTGAATGCATTCGAGCAGGCCAAACAATTTGACTTGGGAAAAATTCTACCACAATACATTGCTTTATATGAGCGTATTTTAAAACATCATTTATAATAATTGGCGCGATTTATAAAAAACTTTTAGCCTAAATTGTTGTTTCTGTAAACATGAATCAACAAAATTGGATGAAGGTTACACTTCAGTTAGCAGCAGTATATAACGTGATTTGGGGAGCATGGGTAGTGCTATTTCCATCGCATTTCTTTTCAATTACGCATATGGATGTGCCTGCCAACCTTACCATTTGGCAAGGAATGGGGATGATAGTAGGTGTTTATGGTATTGGGTATTGGTTAGCGAGTTACAATGCTATTCGTCATTGGCCCATTGTTCTAGTTGGTTTTTTGGGTAAAATTTTTGGTCCTTTAGGTTTTATAATGAATTACTTCATTTTAGAAACGGTACCATTTGAATTTAGTTACACCTTATACACGAATGATTTAATTTGGTGGATTCCATTTTTCTTGATTTTAAAAGCAGTTCATGAACAAACACGATGGAAACTTACTGATTAAGCGACTTGGCTTTTATGGCCTTATTGGAGCTTATCTTGTCGGAGGTATCAATCATTTTGTTTCTCCTGAATGGTATTGGCCGCTAATACCACCGTATTTAGTTTTTATTGAAGAGATAAACTTATTTAGCGGCTTGTTGGAAGTCGTCTTTGCATTTGGCTTACTCTCTAGTCGTACGCGAAAATGGTCTGTTTACGGTATTGTAGGATTGCTGATTGCCTTTCTACCTGCTCATATTCACTTTATACAATTAGGAAGCTGTATTTCCAATGTTATGTGTTTTGACCCTTGGGTGGCATGGGTTCGTTTAATTGTGGTGCACCCAATTTTAATTTATTGGGCACTGATCTATCGTAATTATAAATAGAGATGATGCTAGAAATACTGAGGGCTATCGTAGATTTTGGTGCGGTTATTTTAATATGGCTTGTTCAACTCGTAATTTATCCGAGTTTCCTCTATTTTGCGCCTAAAGATCTTAAAAGGTGGCATATTGTCTACACTCAAAGGGTAACATTTGTTGTAGCGCCTATTATGTTTGCTCAAACTGGCATAATTGCTTACCAAGCAGTGCAAAGTTTGAATATGCTTTCTATCGTTTCTTTACTGATTTGTATTAGTTTATGGCTATTGACTTTTTTGAAGGCAGTGCCATTGCATCAGGCGATAGACGTGGATGAGGATGGAGTAGAGGAGCTTTGTTTAAAGCTTGTACAGATCAATAAAAAGCGAACAGGTTTATGGACTTTATTGAGTCTAATTTCTATCTATCAGCTTTTTGTTCTGTGAAGCTTTAATTTTCAAAGTTGATGTCATCAACCACCTTAATTTTTCGAGCAATAAGTAATGAAAGGGCTCCCATAGCAAGCGCAAAGTAACCCACCCAATCGTAGTGTTGCAGTAGGCCATCAGGACCTTCTGTAATGATTAATCCACCAATGTAGGCAGCGAAACCATTTGTCATTTGGCGACAAGCAGAATTAAAACTCATAAAACTACCTCTATTTTTAGGTAAAACTGAAGAGGTAATCATAGCAGTAGAAGGAATCATTCGCCCTGATCCGAAAATAAAAAATAGCGAGGTAATGATTAAAACCAAGGCAACTGGAGTTTCAGTTAGATTTGTAAGTAGATATATGGGTATAGAAACAATAGCCACAATAAAGCTGAATACTTTAAGTCTTCCGAAGCGATCGGCTAGCTTTCCGATAAGTGGTGCAGTAAAAATTGTTAATCCGCCTCCGATCAAATAAATGTAGGTGATTTCAGCATCTAAAAATCCAACATTAGTTACCAAATATGGACTGATGAAAGGAACGACAGAAAAGTGGCTCAGCATTATAACCACCCCAAATATCAAAGCATACACTTGATTCTTATTGGTTACTACATTTCGAATAATGGTCAATGGTGAAGGACGTTCACTGCGGTCTTCTATGTGCGAATTAAGGGTAGGGATGTAGCGATAAACAGGAATAAGTGTTAACAGAGCTATTATACCTAAAGAAAGAAAGGGGAAATGCCAGTCAGAGAGAGTTGCCAAGTAAAGACCAAGTGGCACACCGACTACAGAAGCTAATGAAAAGGATGCCATAACAAGTCCCATTGCTGATGCCCTTCGTTCATTCGGAACAACATCACCAATAATGGATAATATCAAAGCGCTAAGAATACCACCAAAAGATCCAGTAAAGGCTCTCATGATGAGAAGCATATAGTAGGTATTAGAAAAGCCACACGCCAATGTGCCTAGTGCAAAACCTGTTGCCATTAGCATTAACAACTTCTTACGATCAAACCGATCAATAAAAAAAGCTCCTGCAAACCCGAAAATACCCGCACTGAACGTGTAGGCAGAAACTAATAAGGCAAACTGACTAGGATTAATAGAGAATGCATCCATCAATCGAGGTCCTAGCGGCATCAAAATCATGAAGTCAGTAATGTGTGAAAACTGAATAACAGCCAACGTATATAAAAGGGCTTTCTCTTTTTTCATTATTGAGGGCTAGAGTTTTATGAGCTACAGTTGTTGTAAACTAATCGTTACTAAAATGGCCTTTTTGTTTTGGTATTATTATCGGCGAACTAAGCATTCTTTAATTCCTCTCGTTGCTTTTTCGTCAAACTTTTAACAACTAAATTGTATGAGGCTATGATCCACTCCTCTAATAATACTTTGGTAATGGAATCATCTATCAAAACCGTGTTCCAATGCTTCTTACTCATGTGATATCCGGGCAAAACAGCCTCGTACGCTTCTCTTAGTTCTATTGCTCTTTCAGGGTCACACTTCAGGTTTATGCTAGAATAATCTTCTATATTGGTTAAGCAAAACATCTTCCCCATGACTTTAAAGACCAATACTTTGTCATCAAAAGGCATGTCTTCAGACGTGCCTTTTAATGCCAAACAAAAATCCCTAAGTTCTTCAATGTTCATGTTTAAACAATTAAATCGGATTAGTTTTCTCTTCTTCTTCTAGGCTTATTTCCATGGTTTTGTCCTGAGGATGAATTTCCTTCACCACTTCCACTTTTTCGGGCGTTATTTCTACTTCTAAATGGCTTTTTCTGACCACTGTTTCTGCGTTGCTGTGTTTTTGCGGCTTTTGGTTCTACTTTTCCGTCATCAGGAAACGGGTTATCACTAATTACAGGAACATCCTGCTTAATTAATTTTTGAATATCCCTTAAATATGCGCGCTCTTCTCCATCGCAAAAACTAAGTGCAACACCACTAGCTTTTGCTCTTCCAGTTCGACCAATTCGGTGCACATATGTTTCAGGAACGTTAGGAAGGTCATAGTTGATTACCAACTCTAATTCGTCTATATCAATCCCTCTTGCAGCAATGTCGGTGGCAACTAGTACTTTAGTTACTCCATCTTTAAAATTATTCAATGCTTTTACACGCGCGGTCTGAGATTTATTTCCATGAATAGCTTCTGCCGTAATGTTTGATTTAATTAGCTGTTTTACAATTTTATTAGCACCGTGTTTTGTGCGTGAAAAAACAAGTACAGCATCCACATTTTTCTCTTCAATCAAATGAACCAATAGTTTAGGCTTATCTCCTTTACTCACAAAGTAAACACCTTGGTCGACTTTTTCTGCTGTTGCTTGTTCCGGTTTAACCGTTACCTTTTCGGGATTTCCGAGGATCTCATTCGAAAGTTTAACGATAGCAGGAGCCATAGTAGCAGAAAAGAATAAAGATTGTCGCTTTTTCGGAAGTTTAGCTAATACTTTCTTGATGTCATGGATAAATCCCATGTCAAGCATTTGATCTGCCTCATCTAGTACAAAATATTCAATAGCATTAAGCGATATAAAGCCTTGAGAGATCAAATCGAGTAAACGACCTGGAGTTGCGACTAATATATCAATGCCTTGGCTCAAAGCCGCAGTTTGTTTTCCTTGTTTTACTCCACCAAAAATTACAGTGCTCTTCAAGCGTGTATTTTTTCCATAGGTTACGATGCTTTCTCCAATTTGAAGCGCTAATTCTCGTGTAGGTGTTATGATAAGGGCCTTAATAGGCCTATTTCTTTGCTGACTCAGGTTAGATTGGTGTAGGTGCTGTAAAATTGGGATGGTAAAAGCGGCCGTTTTACCTGTTCCAGTTTGAGCACAGCCTAGTAAATCTCTTTTTTCTAGTAGTTTTGGAATCGATTGTTCTTGTATTGGAGTAGGATGTGTGTATCCTTCGGCAGCTAATGCCTTAAGAATGGGTTCGATAACCCCTAATTCTTTGAATGTCATATATATTTATTAAAGTGCAAAGGTAGCTAATATAAGACCAACCTATCCAAACACCACTATTTTAATTCGATTGAAATCAACGTGAAGTATGCATAGGCGATAGCGCACAAAAAAAGCTGCTCCAAAAGTGGAGCAGCTTATGCATAACCTTGCGATTAGGTAAGTTTGTATAATTCCTT